>JBLHIC010000169.1:0-3042 GCA_047614245.1 Flavobacteriaceae bacterium | reverse complement strand
ACTCAAGGGTGATGAGATGAAAAAGGTTTTAACAGATCTTAAAAATGTAAACAAATGGTTGGGGGGCAATAACATATCCATTAGTGGAATTATTAAACTCCTCCCAGAAGGTGCAAAAGAACAAACAATCACTATCTTAGACTTTGGCTGCGGTGATGGTGAAATTTTACGGGAATGTGCGCGCTTTGCTGAGAGAGAAGGATATATTTTTCGACTTATTGGAATTGATGCAAATACTTTTATTTTGGAAGAAGCTAGACGTAGATCGACTGACTTTCAGAATATAACATTCCTTGAAAAAGATGTTTTCTCTTCAGAAATTAAAGAACTAGACTGTGATATAGCCTTGTGTACTTTGTTTCTGCATCATTTTTCAAATAACGATTTGAAAGCTTTAATCCAGCGTTTCCTGGATCTGGCGAAAGTTGGAATAGTGATCAACGACTTACACCGAAGTAGATTGGCATTTTGGCTTTTTAAAATGGTAAGCTATATGATTATAAAAACTTCGATTGCGCGTAATGACGGTTTAATTTCAGTTGCACGTGGTTTCAAAAGAAGAGAATTAGAGACACTGTCCAAGGAAATTAATAATAGTATATCAGTCATTAGCTGGAAGTGGGCTTTTCGATATTCTTGGATTCTGAAAAAGGTGAATAGTTCACCATAATTCGCAGGGCTTAAACTGACTTTAATAGTATTAAATTAATGAGCGTAAAAATAACAACAGTAGCTACACAGCTACCTCCATATACTAGAAATACTTCTGAAATTATTCCCTTTGTAAAACAATGGATGACAGGGCAGGAACCGCGATTTCAACGAAAAGTGGTAAAATTGTTTGAAGGAGCAGGGGTGGACAGGCGATACTCAATTATGGACCCCATAGAGGTGTTTACAAACCTGAGTTTTGAGAGTAGGAATGATATCTATGTTCGGGAAGTGAAGAAACTAGGTCGGCAATCTTTAGAGAAAGCGCTCGGTCAAGCTGGGTGGGAGGCAACCGATATTGATTTTATAATAACGGTAAGCTGCACCGGGATTATGATCCCTTCAATTGACGCCTATTTAATAAATGATCTGAAAATGCGTCAGGACATTGTGCGCCTACCCGTTACTGAAATGGGTTGTGCTGCAGGAGTTTCAGGAGTGATTTATGCAAATAATTTTTTAAAGGCAAACCCCGGAAAAAGAGCTGCTATCGTTGCCATTGAAGCACCTACTGCTACGTTTCAGATAGAAGATTATTCGATGGGTAATATCGTTAGTGCCGCTATTTTTGGTGATGGGGCTGCTTGTTTACTTATGTCCTCTAACGAAGAAGATGACGGAGTTAAAATACTGGCTGAAGAGATGTATCATTTTTACGATGCCACCAATTTAATGGGTTTTAAGCTAGTTGACACCGGACTACAAATGATACTTGATAAGGCCGTTCCGCAGAAGATATCAGATCACTTTCCAGCGATCGTTCATCCTTTTTTAGAACAATCTGGCAAGACTATTAATGATATTGACCATTTAGTTTTTCACCCTGGCGGAAAAAAAATCGTTCAAACTGTTGAAGATCTGTTCGGTTCTCTGGGTAAAAACATTGATGACACGAAAGAAGTTCTTAAATTGTACGGTAATATGAGTAGTGCAACCGTACTTTTTGTATTAGAGCGTTTTATGAATAAGAACCTCCCGAAGGGGGAATTAGGTTTGATGCTGAGTTTCGGACCTGGATTTTCTGCACAACGTGTTTTATTAGAATTCTAATATGAATAACAAAAAAGAGTTTAATGGAGATTGGTCCCTAATCTTAGGCGGGAGTAGTGGTCTAGGACTCGCGACAGCTAAAAAGCTTGCCTCTCACGGGATGAACATTTGCATTGTCCATAGGGATCGAAAAAGTAATTTACCCCAATTCGAAAAGGAGGTTTTAGCAATGATTACAGGCGGGGTCGAAGTGCTTAGCTTCAATGTAGATGCAACCAAATCAGAATCAATAGACAGCGTTATCTCTGAGCTATCTAACAAGCCAATTAAATTATTATTACACAGTATTGCAAAAGGGAGCGTTAAACCTATGCATCCTGCCGAAAATGCACTTGCTAAAATTGATTTTGATATCACAACCACTGCGATGGGAACAAGCTGGTATACCTGGACACAGGCCTTAATTAAGAACGGGCAATTCAGTCCGAAAGCAAGAAACATTGGCTTTACTAGTGAAGGAAACACGAGAGTTTGGAAAGGTTATGGAGCGGTATCGGTTGCGAAGGCTACCTTGGAAGCGTTAATGCGGCAAATGGCGGTAGAATTCGCCCCTTTGGATATTAACACAAATTGTCTTCAGGCTGGAGCGACCCGGACACCATCTTTCGATATGATTCCTCAGAGTGACGAATTAGCGAGGCTAGCGAAGCATAGAAATCCGTTCGGAAGACTTACAAAGCCAGAAGATGTTGCGAATGCAGTCTATTTACTATGTAAAAAAGAAGCCGATTGGATTAATGGAACAATCCTCAAAGTTGATGGGGGCGAAAGTCTGCGGTAGGAAAGTTAAACCGTGAGAAAGTTTTAGAATTGTGACGATTATAATGGCATTACGAAAGAAATACGGATACTAGTTATGAAACAAGAATTCAAAGACATATTATACGCATTACCATATTCCAAGCCGTTTTTGTTTGTTGACACCTTGATTTCTCTCTCTGAATTTAATATAGAAGGTTCCTATACCTTTTCAAAAGAAGAATATTTTTATGCAGGACATTTTAAAGAAAACCCTGTCACTCCAGGTGTTATTTTAACAGAGTGTATGGCTCAAATTGGTCTCGTTTGCTTCGGAATCTTTTTGCTTAAAAATGAATTCTCGAAAACTGAGAAAGGAGTGCTGTCAAAACATAAAATTGCACTAGCAAATCACAGTATTGATTTTTACCTTCCGGTATTTCCGGGAGAAACGGTAAGAGTGATATCTGATAAAGAATATTTCAGGTTTAATAAATTGAAATGCAAAGTAAAAATGCTGAATGAAAAGGACGAGGTGGTCTG
>JBLHIC010000168.1:0-3053 GCA_047614245.1 Flavobacteriaceae bacterium | reverse complement strand
TTAGTAGAAGCTGCATCAAAAGGTGGTTTAGCTCCTATAATTGGGATGCTAGGTTTTTCACTGGCAATAGCGCTTCCGTTTGCCTTATTTGCCTTATTCCCAGGATGGCTTAATTCACTTCCAAAGAGTGGTGGATGGCTTAATACTGTAAAAGTGGTATTAGGGTTCTTGGAATTGGCGCTAGCATTTAAGTTCTTATCACAGGCAGATTTGGTTTTACAAACACATTTGTTAGAAAGAGAAGTGTTTATCGCCATTTGGATTGCAGTATTTGGAGCTTTAGCCTTGTATTTACTTGGGAAGATTCGCCTTCCACATGACTCACCTTTACCCCATATTTCAGTGGGTAGAATGATGTTAGGTTTGTTAGTGCTATCATTTACTATTTATATGATTCCAGGATTATGGGGAGCTCCTTTGAATTTAATTAGTGCCTTCCCACCACCCTTAGAATACAGTGAGTCTCCTTATGGAGTTGGCTTTTCAAAGTTAGGAGGGGGTGTCGCCGCAGATCATTCAGAATTACCCGATGGAGGACATTTATTAGCGCCTCATGATATTTTAGCTTTTAACGATTATAGTAAAGGCTTAGCTTATGCTAAAAAAGTTAAGAAACCTATACTTATCGATTTTACGGGATGGGCTTGTGTAAATTGTAGAAAAATGGAACAAAATGTTTGGCCCAAAGGAAGTATACTGCCGTTGCTTAAAAATAAGGTTGTTCTTATTTCACTCTATGTAGATGATAAGAGGTCGCTTCCAGATAATGAGAAATATACGAGTAAAGAAACGGGAAAAAAAATTAAATCTATTGGTAATAAATGGAGTGATTTTCAAATAAAGACATATAAAGCCAACGCACAACCTTTTTATGTGTTGATGGATTTGAATGAAGAAAACCTTATTGATCCTGTAGGATATACTCCAGACGCAGAGGAGTTCGAAAACTGGATAAAAGAAGGAATTAAGGGTTTTAATTAACTGAAAAATCAACGAATTTGATATATAGTAGTCACCGTACTTTTGGACGTAGATTACAGATGAAATAAGTTAAAAAAAGCGCCCCAACGAACAGTTGAGACGCTCTAACAAACCTAAATTAGGAAACTTTATTTGTTAGCTGAACAACTTTTTTATCCACACAAAAAACCCATCCAGCACACATTCACTAATTCATACTTCAAAAGTAGTTCTGCAAATCAAAACACGCAATACGTATTAATACGTATCTTTTATTCGCACTAAGAATTTTTTAGATTAATCAAGGTATATGTAGTCGTAAAACACTATGAATTAAGCTATTATTACGGGGATCACTTTTGTGATTCAGACACAGAGAATGATTTTTTTATTCTAAAGTTAAAGAATAATGGAATAGCAGTTAATTGAAACTTGAATTGGTATATTTTTGTATTCTTATGTTAGGAAAATCAATCCTTTCCGCAAACGTTTTCGGACGGATTTGTTTATAATTTTCACCCTCAACTTAAAATTTCTCACCTTTTTATTGTTCATTTATAGCAGTGAGAATAATCTATGTGTAGTGGTCCATTTATTTACGTTATGATTTAATTCTTCGTTTTATGCGAATACCAAAGTTAAGCTTCTTGGAAATCTGGAATATGAGTTTCGGATTCCTCGGGATTTATTTGGGCTTTGCGTTGCGAATTGGAAACATCACGCATATTTTCGAAGTCCCTGGGGCGAGTATACTGTCTATTCCTTGTGTATCCTTTCCGGATCATTGCGATCGGCTAAAATGGGTTACTATATGGGAGTTTTTAATTTCTTCATTGTCATAGCTTGAATTGTAGTTGCTACTATTCTTGGGTTTCTGGTTAAGGAATTTTTTAATAGCGAACTAATATATGCTATTGTTGTGGGCGGAATTGCCATAATATTGGCAGGATTATTAACTTTGAAGGTTGGAACTGAAAAACAAATTGAGAGACATGAATAGTAAAGGATTTATATTTGACTTAGACGGGGTTATCGTCGATACTGCAAAATACCACTACCTAGCCTGGAAAAACCTCGCAAACGATTTAAACATCCCTTTTACTGAAGCTCAAAATGAAGAGCTTAAGGGGGTGAGCAGGGTTCAGTCGTTAAAAAAAATTTTAGATTGGGGCCGGTTGTCTATTTCTGAGGCAGATTTTGATAGTATAATGGATGGTAAGAATAATAAATACCTTTCGTACATAACAAATATGACTGAAGAGGAAATTCTTCCAGATGTGAAAAAGACACTTGATTTCCTGATTTCAGAAAAGCAGAAAATAGCCCTCGGTTCAGCGAGTAAAAACGCGCGATCCATATTAGAAAAAGTTTCTCTAATTGATTCTTTTCAAGCTATTGTGGATGGCAATAATGTTACAAAGGCTAAACCAAATCCCGAGGTCTTTATCAAAGCGGCTCAAGAGATTGGGGCTGCTTCAAAGGACTGTATAGTTTTTGAGGATTCAATTGCTGGAATACAAGCCGCGAATGCAGCTGGGATGATAAGTGTTGGCATTGGCGATAAAATGATCTTGACTGAGGCAGATTATGTCTTTAAAGATTTTACCGAAATGTCAAATGAATTTCTTACTGAATTAATTAATAAATAACTTCCTGCCATCTTTAATGGCAACTTGACTGAGATACTAAAAATGAATCAAGACTATATAATACCCAATAATTGGTCAATAATAGAGGAAGGCTTTGATATGACTCGAGTTAAGTCGTCAGAAAGTCTCTTTAGCGTGGGCAATGGTGCGATGGGACAGCGCGCAAATTTTGAAGAGGACTATTCTGGAGACACATTTCAAGGAAGTTATATTGGTGGCGTATACTATCCCGATAAGACGCGTGTTGGTTGGTGGAAAAATGGCTACCCCGAATATTTTGCGAAGGTATTAAACGCACCCAACTGGATTGGGATTCACATTAAAATTAACGGTGAGATTTTAGATTTAAATTCTTGTTCTAAAGTCTCTAATTTTCGAAGAGAGCTCAATATGAAAGAGGGATATTATAAACGCTCTTTCAATGCAATTCTTAATAATAGCATA
>JBLHIC010000167.1:0-3092 GCA_047614245.1 Flavobacteriaceae bacterium | reverse complement strand
CTTCCTAGTTCTTTTGCATTAGAAGTTGTTGCTATGGGGAGAGAAGCAGCTACAAATCCAGACAATACAGATGTTTTAGTACATCACGGTGCTACTGATGCTCCAACGGTTGATGTTGTAGAAACAGGAGTAGGTGCAGGAACAATAGTAGATAATCTTGATTACCTCGAATTTCAGGGTTATTTAGAATTAACAACTGCCGATTATGTACTAGAAGTTAGAGATGAAACAGGAGTTGTGGTAGTTGCTGCATACCAAGCGCCTCTAGCGACATTATCATTAAATGGTGCTGCTTTAGTAATAGTAGCAAGTGGATTCTTAGATCCGTCACAAAATTCTAATGGGGATGCATTTGGATTATATGTTGCACTTCCTGCAGGAGGAGCTTTAATTCAATTACCTCCAGCTTCATTAGGAGTAGAAGGTTTTGATAAAAGCTCATTCGTTGCCTACCCAAATCCGGTAAATGACCAATTGAATTTTGAATTGTCATCTCTTGATATAGACGAATTAGAAGTACGTATTATTGATATGCAAGGTAGAGCTATATCAAATTTGGTAATAAATTCAGCAAATACCGCTCTTGATGTTAGTGCGCTATCGTCTGGATTATATCAAGTAATTATAACTGATGGTGTTAATATTTTGGACACTAAGAAGTTAATTAAAAACTAAGAAAGAAATACACTTGAAAAAGAAAAGATTCATAGTGGATTTTTAGTTGAAAGTCCCAAAGAAAGCGATTTCTTCGGGATTTTTTTTTTAAATTACCAGAATATTTTGAATCATAATTTATAATTTTATGAATAAAATAATTAACATTTTGGGTTCAGGATTTTCGTCCTTGTCTGCTGCTTGTTATTTAGCCAAAGCTGGTCACAATGTTACTGTTTTTGAAAAAAATGAACAGATTGGTGGAAGGGCAAGGCAATATAGAAAAGATGGATTTCTTTTTGACATGGGGCCAACTTGGTATTGGATGCCGGACGTTTTTGAACGTTTTTTTAATGATTTCGGAAAAAAACCTTCAGACTTTTATCACTTACAAAAATTAAATCCAGCATATGAAGTATACTATAATCCTGGAGATTCTATCAAAATATCTTCAAATATAGAAGAAATCTATTCCTTATTTGAACAAGAAGAAAAAGGAAGTTCTGTCCAGTTAAAAAAATTCTTAGCACAAGCTAAGGGTAACTATGATGTGGCCGTTAAAGATCTTGTTTATAGGCCGGGTGTTTCACCATTAGAATTGATAAGCCCTAAAACAATTACCAAATTAAACCAACTGTTCTTTGATATTAGAAAACAGGTTCACAGTAAATTTACGAACCCTCGGTTATTAAAAATATTAGAATTTCCAGTTTTGTTTTTAGGAGCAAAACCAAGCAAAACACCTGCTATGTACAATTTTATGAATTGGGCAGATTTTGGCTTAGGGACATGGCACCCTCAAGGAGGTATGTTTGAAGTTGTAAAAGCTATGAGCGATTTGGCCAAAGATTTAGGTGTAAATTTTGTAACTAGCTCTAATGTCGAAAAAATAAATGTGACATCAAACAAGGCCGATAGCATTATTGTAAATGGACAAACTATAAAATCGGACATTGTTTTAAGTGGTGCAGATTATCACCATACCGAACAATTACTTGATTTAGAACACAGACAGTATTCAGAAACATACTGGACTAAGAAAACCTTTGCTCCTTCGTCATTATTATTTTATGTAGGGTTCAACAAAAAACTTAAAGGTGTCTCGCATCATACCTTATTTTTTGATAAGGAATTTGACTCCCACGCCGAATATATTTATGATACACCTTCTTGGCCAAAAGATCCTCTCTTTTATGCTAGTTTTCCGAGTATTTCAGATAAAGCTTTCGCGCCGGAAAATAAAGAAGCCGCTACATTTTTAATACCTATTGCCTCTGGAATAGAAGATACCGAAGCGCATAGGAGTGAATACTTCGATTTAATAATTACTAGATTGGAGAGGCTAACTAGTCAAAAATTAAGAGATGATATATTATTTGTAAAATCGTATTGCATCAATGATTTCGTTAAGGATTATAATTCTTATAAAGGCAATGCTTATGGGTTGGCAAATACACTTACCCAAACTGCATTTATGAGACCTAAAATAAAGAGCAAAAAAGTTAATAATTTATTTTTTACTGGTCAGTTAACCGTACCAGGACCTGGTGTTCCACCTGCTTTGATTTCGGGCAAAATAGCAGCTGAATCAATTCTAAAACAATTAAAACCGTGAAAGAACTTTTCGATAGTATTTCTAATGAGAGTGCTACGTTGATTACGAAAAAATATAGCACTTCGTTTTCAATTGCAGTTGGCTTATTGGCTCCTAGTATTCGTCAGGCTATTTATAATATATATGGATTTGTTCGCGTAGCAGACGAAATTGTCGATAGTTTCGAAGGCTATCCGCAAGAAGATCTCCTAAATAGGTTTGAAGAAGAGTATTCTTATGCTCTGGACGTTGGTATAAGTACAAATCCAGTTATTAATGCTTTTCAAAAAACAGTGAAAGAATATAACATTGATGACAGTCTTGTTCAAGCATTTTTAAGAAGTATGAGGGCCGATTTATCGAAACAAATCTACACGAACAAGCAAGAGATGGAAGACTATATCTATGGCTCTGCAGATGTCGTTGGACTTATGTGCTTAAAAGTTTTTGTAAAAGGTGACTCTGATGAATATGAGCGATTAAAAGAGGCTGCAATGAGCCTCGGCTCTGCATTTCAAAAGGTGAACTTCTTAAGAGACTTAAAACAGGATTACGATTATTTAAACCGCACCTATTTTCCAAACATAGACCCGGAAAACCTGACTACAGAAGATAAAAACAATATTGTTGCAGAAATTAAAGAGGATTTCAAAGCAGCTTACATAGGGATTAAAAAATTACCAAAGGAAGCTAGGTTTGGAGTTTATGTAGCCTATAAGTACTATGTCCAACTTTTGAAAAAGGTGGACAAAACTCCTGCGGAGGTTTTAATGGATAAAAGGATTAGAGTTTCAAATTCATTGAAAACATTTCTCCTATTTCAATCGTATATTAGCTATAATTT
>JBLHIC010000166.1:0-3277 GCA_047614245.1 Flavobacteriaceae bacterium | reverse complement strand
TTTTACTCTTTATGGGGTTCACATCTTGTACTCCACAAAGTATTTCAGAAGATTTAAAAGCACCGCAAGCATGTTGTGGTGATGATATTGATATTCCACCTCCGCCACCACCACCTCCGCCAGGTGATGACGATTAATTCTTTCCAGCTAATAATTAGTTAGTACATTAGAGGGGTGAAAAAAAAAATAACTTCATCCCTCTTTTTTATTTTGTTAATTTCTATGGCTAGTTTATTGTGGGCACCAAAAGGATATGCCCAACAGCCAAAGGATAGCGCCTCGGTCTATTACAATATTTTATTAAATCCGAAGCAGAGTACTGAAGTATCTAAAGCATTTATCTTCTACGAAAACAAAGTTGCCACTCACTTAAATAACAAAGATACGCTGCCGGCCGTACAAGCTTTACGGTTCATAGCCATTGGTCAATTAAAATTAGGTTATCTATATGAGAGCGAAGTTACCGCTGCACAAGGACTCACCTATTTGGAAACGATACCCATAACAGATACTACCAAAGAGGCACAATCAGGACTTTATAATCACTTGGGGAAAGTATACCGTAGACTAGAAGATTCTAATAACGCCCTATACCATTATAACAAGGCCCTAGAGCTTAGTTTAGATGCGAATGACAGCATTATAGTCATGAACAACAAAGCTACCGTATATACGGATAACAAGGATTATCAACTTGCCCTCTCAGAATTGGTGCAGGTTTATAAAACGAGTCTTAAGCAAAACAACAGCACCAATGTAGCCACGGTACTTGATAATATGGGTTTTGTGCAGGCAAAGCTAAATAATCCAGTAGGATTGCAAAATATGCTCTCCGCTTTGGATGCACGGTTGGAAATAAATGATCCAAGGGGCATCTATTCAAGTTACAATCATCTCTCCGAGTATTATTTGGATCAAGGAAACCAAGAGCAAGCGCTGCAGTATGCAAATAAAGGATATTTGGCTGCTAAAAGGACTAAAAGCGCTACCTTCTTAATCAATGCATTGTCTAATTTATTAAAGCTCAAACAGGATACACTTACTGCAGAATATTTACATATTACCGATAGTATTTCAAAGGCAAAGCTCTTACAAGACAATAAATATGCAGGAATAAAATTTGACTTTATAAAAGAACAGAAGCGCGCAACTCAGAACGAATTACTTAAAGAAAAGGAGAAACGTAAAAAAGTATACTCTCAGGCTATTGGGATCTTTATTTTCCTAGGATCAATATTTATTTATTTCATTTTACAATCGAGATACCGAAAAGGGAAACTTGAACAGATTTATAAGACTGAGACCAAAATTTCAAAAAAAATACATGACGAAGTCGCCAACGATGTCTATCACGTAATGTCAAAGCTTCAGAACAAGAATTCTGCTCAAGAACAAGTATTGGACGACCTAGAAAATATTTACAATAGAACCAGAGATATTTCCAAGGAGAATAGCATAATCGATTTAAATGAAAGTTTTGATGTCACCTTAAGCGATTTATTACTTAGCTATCAAAACTCAGACACCACTATTATTACCAAAAATATAGCCAAAATTGATTGGCATACGGTTTCAGAAATTAAAAAGACTACGCTGTATCGTGTTTTGCAAGAGCTAATGACCAATATGAAAAAGCACAGTAGTAGTACGCTAGTGGCGGTAGTGTTCTCCAATAATAAAAATAAATTAAAAATTGAATACACGGACAATGGCCAAGGATGTGATTTAAAAAAACAGAATGGATTACTAAATACGGAAAACCGTATTGAAACTATAAAGGGTATTATTAGATTTGAATCAGAGAAAAACAATGGCTTCAAAGCTACTATCATTATTTAATCTATGTTTACTAAAATTTTAATCTCAGACGACCTTGACAGTATAAATCAAGGGGTCTTAAAAGTTGCTAAAGACTTAGGGGTTTCAGAAATTGAACAGGTAAAATACTGCGATGATGCCCATATCAAAATAAAGAAAAGCTTCAATGATCTAAATCCTTTCAGCTTATTAATCACCGACCTTTCTTTTAAAGAAGACCATAGGAAACAAAAACACGCCAACGGAGAATCATTGGTAAAAGAATTAAAACAAGAATATCCGAATCTAAAAGTGATCGTATATTCGGTTGAAGATCGACTTCAGAGAGTACGGACTTTAATCCAAAATTACAAAGTAGATGCCTTTGTATGCAAAGGGAGACACGGCCTGACTGAATTATCGAACGCTATAAAAGAAGTTTACAATAATAAAACCTATCTCTCGCCACAAATTCAACAAGCTTTAAGTGACAAAACGGACTTAGAAATTAAAGACTACGACATCAAACTTCTTCTTCATTTATCTAAAGGGATGTCTCAAGACGAAATAAGTCATCATTTTAAACGAAAGAATATAAGTCCGAGTAGCCTGAGCTCTATAGAAAAAAGACTAAATTCGTTACGTATTCAATTCAAGGCTACTAATGCAATCCACTTGGTGGCCATCACGAAAGATTTAGGACTTATTTAAACATCCCTCTTCAATAATGGATTCCCGTAAGGTTTTCCATTATAAAAAATATAGTTTTGAATTAGTTAAAGATTCAGTATCGAAAAAAGCTGGGGAGTTTTTTTGATAATGAAGATAAAATGACCCTTTCGTAAACTCGCAAGGGTCATTTATTTAATGGAGGTAGGAAGGGTTTAGATATGAACCCTAAGCTTCTAATCAATAATTCTCCTGCAAAACATCATAATAAAATTTATGAGAAATCTAATACTATTATCCATTGCTATTTTGACTATTAATTTAACTCACGCACAATTCGCTCTTGACAACATGGAGTCTTATGGAGGTGGTAATACAGTTATTCTAGGAGGACCATGGACTTCTTGGGATGGAAGCACTAATACAGCAATGTTTTCTTCAAGTGCCCAAGCTCAAAGTGGATCTTTATCTGGATATGTTGATGGTTCAACGTCAATGGACCCAATCTTAAAATTAGGAAATAAAATATTTGGTAGCTGGGGTGTTAAATTTTCAGTGTATATCCCTACTGGTAAAATTGGATATTGGAATATGCAAGGTACAGAAGCTCCAGGTATACAATGGGTAGTTGGTAATATCTTTATGGGTAACTCTGGTATTGGAGGTGATGACGAGATGACAGGCAGAATAGATTTAAGTACAGGAGACCAGACTGATGATTTTGTATTTCAATTCCCTAAGGACCAATGGTTCGACATAGTGATGAACTTTGATTTCAATGCTGGCCCAAGTTTCTCTACTTGGGCTATGT
>JBLHIC010000165.1:0-3380 GCA_047614245.1 Flavobacteriaceae bacterium | reverse complement strand
TAAGACAATACATGATTTAACATCGGCAACTTTTCGTTGGCTTTCACCTTACTACTTGAGCCATATTGAGCCAATAATATCGGATAAGGGACTCCTGTCCCTTTGATGAGCCTATTAATACTTGAAATCGCCTTTTCTTTGGTTGGCGCATATTCAAATGCCAAAGCAACAATCTCTAAATCAGGATTCTTATTCTCTTTGACATACTTCGCATAGAACTTCGTCTCATCTAAGCAATTTGGGCACCAAGTTCCCATAATTTGAACCAAAACAACCTTCCCTTGAAATCGCTCATCTTTCAATGAAACCAAATCCCCATTCGTATCTGGGAACGAAAAATCGAAACGCTCGTATCCTTCTTTTAAAAATGTTAGGGTATTCGCTTCTGGCAATTCGTAAGTTTCGTTTCTCTTAGCTGTAAATGGTTCTTTCCAATGATTTCCACTATAAAAAGTACCGCTTAACAAACTGTCCTTTATTTGCCCTTCAAACAAAAAAGCATGAGCCCCGTCGAAAGTCGACAACTTAAATGAATCATTTATTACAACGCCTTCCAAATAGCGATAATCTCCTGTTTCCGTTCTAAAAGTACCTGTTAGTTTGCTCCCCTCCTGTTCAAAAATCCCTTTGGCTATATACAGATCGTCGGGTGCTTCGGGACTAAAAACTACTTCCCAGTTGCCAGTCATTTGTACCGAAGGCTTTTCAGAAGACGAAAACCTAGGCGTATCTTCATACTTCATTTCAAAAGGCACTGTCCGATTAAGACTTGGTTTTATAAAGTCGCCAGTGATTTGAGTTTCAGAAAAAACTCCTTTAAAAACACCTTCGAAAACTGGCATTGCAATAATAATAGAATCTCCTTCAATGGTGATATCTGTAACTTCTATCTCTTCTTCGGCATTGTAGATTTTTAGACCGTTAGCAAAAGTATAAGACATCAAAAATGGAAGCTCTTTTCCTTCACCTAGATCTAAGGTCGCTCTCCAGGAACCTTCTTTAAGCGAATTAACTTCTTTTCCGCAGCTAATCATTAAAATAGATATCAAAAGGAAACTCAAATATTTAATCATAAGGGGTTTTTTAGTGTGGGTCGAAATTACATCTAATTCACTACATAAAAAAGACATAAATGATCGCATCGCGGCTGCTCCATCAAACATATCAGCAAATTCCAACTAGCGTCAACTTATCCAATGCAGACTTTAGTTCATTAATCATTTTTAACAATCATGTCTGGCAATAAATCTACCGTCTTATATCGCAAAAACGCCCCTTGTTAAGATCCTCATAAACAAATTGTTAAAAACAAATGAAATTAAAGTTGTGAATTACAAACCATTGTTTGAATCCTTGCCTCAATATTTTATCTTTGTACCCTTAAATTATCAAGATCAATGAAGATTTCTTATAATTGGCTAAAACAATTTATCAAGTTAGACTGGGATGCTGAAAAGGCGGGTGAGTTGTTAACCGACCTAGGTCTTGAAGTGGAGGGAATCGATTCTTTTTCATCTGTTCTTGGTGGTTTAGAAGGAATAGTCGTTGGTCATGTAATTGAATGTGAGCCTCATCCTAATGCAGATCGATTAAAGCTTACTAAAGTAGATGTTGGTGATGGAAACATCCTGCAAATAGTCTGTGGAGCTCCTAATGTTGCTACGGGACAAAAAGTGCCAGTGGCGATTATCGGTACTACATTATACGATGCTGAAGGAAAACCTTGGCAGATAAAGAAAGGTAAAATTAGAGGCGAAGAAAGTCAGGGAATGATTTGCGCTGAAGATGAATTAGGTCTCGGTAAAAATCACGACGGAATTATGGTTCTCGATAAGGATTTAAAACCTGGGACATTAGTTTCAACAGTATTAGCGGTTGAAAATGATATGGTTTTTGAAATTGGATTAACTCCAAATCGCGCAGACGCCATGAGTCACTGGGGAGTCGCCCGAGATTTAAAAGCAGGATTACTACAACAAAATATTTCTATTGAACTAATAACACCATCTACTACTAATTTTAAAATAGAAAACAGAACCTTAAAAATTGACGTAAATGTTGAAGATATTGCGTTAGCCCCTCGTTACTGTGGTGTAACTATTAGTGGTATAAAAGTTGCTGAATCTCCCGCCTGGCTCAAAAACAGATTGAAAGGGATTGGGCTTAGCCCGATTAACAATGTGGTCGATTGCACAAATTATGTATTGCACGAATTAGGGCAACCATTACATGCTTTCGACGCATCGAAAATTATAGATAATACGATCAATGTAAAAACTTTAGCTGCTGGAACGAAGTTCACAACTTTAGATGGTGTTGAACGAGAATTACACGAGGAAGATTTAATGATTTGTGACGCTGAAAAACCATTGTGTATTGCCGGGGTATATGGCGGTATAAGCAGTGGAGTGAGTGAAAGCACTACTAGTATATTTCTTGAAAGCGCCTATTTTAACCCTATAAGCATTCGAAAAACAGCAAAGAGACACGGAATCAATACGGATTCGTCCTTTCGCTTTGAGAGGGGTATTGATCCAAATATTGCCGAATATGCTTTGATGCACGCAGCAGTGCTCATTACAAATGTCACCGGTGGATTCATAACCAGTGAAGTCGTTGACAAATACCCAAAGAAAATAGAAGATCACCAAGTCTTCTTAAACTATGAAAAGACTACTTCATTGATTGGGCAAGAGATTCCAAAGGAAAAAATAAAGCAGATCCTTACATCTTTAGACATTAAGGTGAATAACGTAACTGAAACGGGCATTGGAATGACGATCCCTGCCTTCAGAAATGATGTTACACGGGAGGCAGATGTGATTGAAGAAATCCTTAGGGTTTATGGCTATAATAATATTAAGTTTACTGAAAAACTAAATGCGTCCATTTCTAGCAATCATAAAATTGAGGATTACCAAATCCAAAATAAAATAGGCGCTTTACTAACTAGTATTGGATTTCACGAAATACTTTGCAATTCACTTACTTCACCAAAATATATTGATTTAAGCGATTCATTAAATGAAGAGCACAATGTAAGCATGCTTAATCCACTTAGTCAAGATCTTGCCGTATTAAGACAATCCATGATATTTGGAGGCCTAGAAGTATTGGCTTATAATAACAATAGAAAAACCAGCAATGTAAAGATGTTTGAGTTTGGCAAAACATACCATAATTATCCTGATGGCAAGGCCGAAAAGAGACATCTTTCGTTAATAATTTCTGGCGGAAGAACTGAAGATAGCTGGACTAATCCAACTATTAAAAGTGACTTTTTCTATGCAAAAGGAGTTGTTGCCGCGATACTTGAACGTCTTGGGATTCAAAATTATTCTGAAAAAGGACTTAAAAGCGACCTCATTTCTGAAGGCATT
>JBLHIC010000164.1:0-3381 GCA_047614245.1 Flavobacteriaceae bacterium | reverse complement strand
CCGAAAACACGAACCAACGACAATTAAAAGACACAATACCGAAGGCCCCTGAGAATTAATATTTTGAAACAATAAAACCAATTTATTGGATCCATCTAAATTTCTAGAATGGTTTTTCGTTACTTCATTGATGGTTCCAGTCCTTGGGATTATCATTATCATTAGGTGAAAGCCCAATAACATCTCCTTCCGTATTGACACCTAGGCCAACTACCATTCGATTTACATAGTTGAAATAACTTGCTAGTTTATTAATTTCAAGCACTTCCCCTTCAGAAAAACCCAGGGCAATTAAATCATCAATTGTTGTCTTCGTTATTTTTGATTGTTCTAAGGTTAGTAGTCTAGCATATATAATTCCGCCGAAACACTTTGCATCAAAAAAGGATTCCAAAGTATCATTTTGGACTCCATCTAAAAATTGGACGGACTTTTCATTATCATCCAACAATCGCGCGAAAGCTTCGAAGTGATGTTCCACACAGTAGTTGCATTTATTCAAATAGCTAACATAAACACCAATCGCCTCGAGGTACCATTTTGGCAAACTATTATTCGAATTATGGAGCACTGATTTATATAGCGTCATATGTCCGGTAAGTGTGTGTGGTCGTAGACTATGTATTTTTAGAACATTGTCTACATTATTATCGGGTCCTTTTACACGATCGTACATCCGTTTGAGATTGGCATCTGCTTCGGAATAGTCTATTGTTTTTATCCAGCTCATCTTTTTATGATTGTAATAGAAAAAGATACGCAGAAAAGGCAGGAAGTCTTTAAGAAGCGTTTATTCTGAGAAATGCTTTTGAATCACATCATAGGAAATCTCTTTAAAATCAGCTATCACCAGATTGGCTTGCGTGTAATCCTGGTTTTTTGAATGAGGGCTATTATAACCCACACAATAGATATTGGCTGCTTTAGCGGCGGCAATACCATTGGTTGAGTCTTCGACTACCATGCAATGCTCCCGACTATGACCTGAAGCTTCAGCCGCCTTTATAAATATTTCGGGATGAGGTTTAGAAGCTTTCAAATCGGCGCCACTTAATTTTGCTACGAAATAAGCGTTCAAATTGAAGCGTCTAAAAACACGATCTATATTAGGCATCGATGCTGAAGATGCTAAAACTAGGGTAAGTCCGAGGCTGTGATACTCCTTTATAAGCTCTAGCACCCCATCTAAAAGGGCAAGATCTGTATCATTCTCGAATAAATCATAAAAATGCTTTCGTTTTAGATCAACTAGGTATTGGGGCGATTCGGAAAGATTAAAATTGCTAACCAGTTTCTTACAGATACTGAGTGTAGTCTGTCCTGTAAACGATTCATAAAGAGATGCAGATACAAGAATATTCACATCGGCAAACATAAGATGATATGCCTTATGGTGGAGGGGTTCGGTATCCACAATAACTCCGTCCATATCAAACAATACCGCTTTGAGCATTTATTTTTTTCGCGAAGATAGAGAAAACATGAGTAATGAGATAAATTAAAGAAGTACTGTGACAGGGAGTTCTATACTCCTATACCTTTCGGTTTGAGTTCCGATTTCTCATAACCAAATCTGATGAATACATATTCCTCCTTTTACCGCTACTTATCATTTTAATTCTATTTTTCGGCTGCAAGCCAAAAGGAGAAAATAAACAGCATTAATAATTAGATTAACACCAAATGTTTTTTATACCTTAGTAAATAAATTCTCCCCCTTTTATAAAACCCTTGTTTTAAACACAATTGATGTGTCTTAACAACCTTGGTTAAAAGCTAAGTTTATCCATTCTTTACTTATAGCAGTAAGAATACACTGCGAAATAACAAGTAGATTAATAGCATTGGATAAAGAATACTAAAAAGCTTAGTTTCTGTGGGCACGCAGTCCAACAAGCGTGCGTAAAGACACTGATATAAGTAGTTGTACAACATTTGACAAAAACCAAAAATCATGAAAAAAACAAACTACATTTTATTATTTATCTTCTTTTTGACAATTAATTTATTACAAGCTCAAGAAGAAAAAGAGTCTAAATTTAATATTATCGCTTATGGTGGGATTGGATACGGTATTGTGGAAAATGATACCGAACCGAATTATAATTTGAACAGCAGCATCGGCGAAATTCTTTTAAATTACAAACTAAATCAAAAATTCGGAATTGCAACAGGAATTGGAATGAACGAATTGTCTGGTAATGGATTTAATTCAATTGGAAACTTCTATCACGAAAGAACATTGCTTAAAATTCCAATATTAGTAACGATGAATCATAATGCTTCTGACAGTTTCAGAGTCATTGCAAATTTTGGTTTCTATGGGCAAAATATTGCTAAAGATGAATATCGATTTCTGAATAATACTCAAAAAGATATTTATGATGGTTGGAATTTTGGTGTTCAATTAGGACTAGGCGTTGTCTTTGAGATGTTCGATAATTTCAGTACTGGAATTAATTATACTGGACAATCTGACTCTAGCAGGTTTGAAACAACTAACAATCAAGGAATAAATGACAAGCAGAAAATGAAAAACCTACATTCAATTGGCGTCATATTGTTGATTGAATTATAAGCGTAATCCGTGCAAAATTAACCAGCTCGACAGGGTCGTTCTCGCGGGTTACTTGGCACGAGCTTAGTTGCGAAAATCCTGACGAATTTTCTGCCTGGGCCGCGGCAAGGGAGCTTCGGTTTGTATTTGTGCTTAACCAACCATATTCAACAATCTTGTAACTAATTAAAAATAACCTTTGAGGAATAATGTAACAACTAATTTTTTTAACGACCTATATAGTATGATGAACCTAAACGATGCTTCCGAACTATTAAACACTTTACTATCTCAAACCGGTAAAAAATCAGAAAAGAAAATTTACAACTGTTTTATCCGAACATTATCATCTTTAAAAAAGAAAGATTTAACTGAAAATCAATCACAATTAATTCAAGATAAACTTTCTTCATTAAATTTAAAGACAACAACAGAAAACAGAAAAAAATACTACAAACAGAAACTTTCTGAATTTAAAGAATTTCTGAAAAATGAATTTTATTTCACTACTGAAAAACACTTTACAGAATTAGGAATGATTTATGGAATGATTTTCGGAACGGGAATTGGATTATCGATAGGAACTGCTATCAACCCAGTTTTAGGAACTAGTATTGGATTGTCAATTGGAACAGGTGTGGGAATGGCACTAGGAATGGTATATGGTGCAAGAAAAGATACTGAAGCTAAAAGACAAGGAAGAATTATTTAAAAAATAGTTCGACTAAAAAACTGGTTACAACAAACTGCTGTGGTAAAAACTTATTGATTTTTCACTAAAGTACTTCTATAAGTAGCGTCATATCTCATTCCTGATTCAGCAA
>JBLHIC010000163.1:0-3395 GCA_047614245.1 Flavobacteriaceae bacterium | reverse complement strand
GCGCAGCCAACACCAATTTCATCATCTTCTTCAGTATCAAGGTTAAGTAGAATTTCACCTTTCAGCAAACCACCTTTTAATCCCATGGCACCCGTCATTCCAGTTTCTTCATCTATAGTAAACAAAGCTTCGATTGCAGGATGAGCAATAGTATTACTTTCCAAAATAGCCATAATAGTAGCAACTCCAAGGCCATTGTCGGCCCCTAATGTGGTTCCAGTTGCACGCACCCAATCTCCGTCTATTTGCATTTCGATTCCCTGCGTATCAAAATCGAAGTTGGTGTCACTGTTTTTTTGATGGACCATGTCTAAATGCGATTGCATCACTATTAGCTTCCTGTCCTCCATCCCTTTCGTGGCTGGCTTATTGATAATCACATTACCAACCTCATCTTCCATGGTTTCTAATCCTAAATTGTGACCGAAATCCTTCATGAAAGCGATTACTCTTTCCTCTTTTTTTGATGGGCGCGGAACAGCATTTAAATCTGCAAACTTATTCCACAATTCGCTTGGTTCAAGGTTTCTAATTGCTTCGTTCATTGTTAAAATTTATTAATTTATATCAAAATTTATTCACCTTCTACAAAATTACGGATTTACAATTGCTTTAAAAATTATGTGATGAAAGATTTTTGTATGTTTGAGAAATGCGAAAAAAGACCCGTTTAATATTAGCTCTTTTACTCCCGATACAGTTAATATTATTGCGTATTTTGAAATTTTTTCCAGATTTTATAGAGACGTATTACAGCCAAGGATTCTATCCATATATTTCAACTGTTTCTCGTTATTTATTTGGTTGGATTCCGTTCTCTATCGGAGATGTTTTCTATCTGCTAATAAGTATTTTAGCACTTCGATGGCTTTATAAAAACGGGAAAAGACTCACTTTCGAACCTGTTCGATTTTTCATTGATATTCTGGCAACACTATCTATAGTATATTTCGTTTTTAACCTGCTATGGGGGTTTAATTATTATCGTGTTCCGCTGCACAAAACATTGGGTATCAAAACAGATTATACCACAGAGCAGCTTATTTCTACAACGGAAAGACTTGTATTAAAATCGAACGAAATGCATCGCAGCCTCGGCTTTGCTGACAGTATAAAAATTGAAATTCCGTATACGCAAAAGGAAATTTTTCAAAAATCAATAGACGGATATAACAATCTTGAACGTGAATATCCCAATCTTGCTTATTCTCCAAAGAGTATTAAAAAGAGTGGTTGGAGTTTGGGGCTTACCTATATGGGATATAGTGGGTACTACAATCCCTTTTCGGGGGAAGCTCAAGTTAATAATTTAATTAAGACATATAAATTTTCTGTTGTGAGTTGTCATGAACAGGCCCATCAACTAGGCTATGCAGCTGAGAATGAAGCTAATTTTATAGCGACACTTGCTACCTTGGCAAATGAAGATAGCTACATTCGCTATACTGGATACATTTTCGCACTGCGGTACTGTATCAACGAAATTGCTCGCAGAGATATCGATAAATACAATGAAATTATCAAGACTGTTAATCCTGGGATTCTCGCTAGTTATAAGGAGATGCGCGATTTTTGGCAGCGATATCAAAACCCTTTCGAAACTTTATCCAAATTAATTTGGGATCAGTTCCTGAAGGCGAATAATCAGTCTAAAGGAATTATGAGTTATAGCTATATGGTAGCCTTGATAGTAAATCATTATGAGGATAGACCGTTTTAATCCTTCTTATAAAGATTTGCAGAAGAGCACTTATAATTGTGGCAAAATACTATAACATTCATATCTTTAAGTTTTTATAAAACTAACAACTAACCAATGAGAAGAGCTACCCTATTATTGCTCCTGCTTTGCAGCTATAATTCGATTTCACAGGACTACTTTCCAAAAAATGATGCCCTAAAAGAGGAAAACAATAATTTCACAGCATTTACAAACGCAACCATCTATATTACACCTAACCAGGTGATTAAAACTGGCACTTTACTTATCCAAAACGGAAAGGTAGTTCGTTCAGGTAAATCAGTTAGCATACCTGAAAATTCGGTAATCATCGACTTAGAAGGTAAATATATCTATCCTTCATTCATAGATGCCTATACTGGATTTGGAATAGAGAAACCGCAAAGCAAAAGTAGGCAAGGGCGTTCTCCGCAATACGAAGCTTCAAGAGAAGGATTCTACTGGAATGATCATATCATGCCAGAACAAAATGGGATTGATTCATTTAAGTATGATGAAAAAAGTGCTGAAGCTTTCAGAAAAGAGGGTTTTGGTGTCGTAGGAACGCACAAAATGGATGGAATCGCGAGAGGTAGTGGGGTATTAGTCGCTCTCAGTAATGAAGTTGGTGATGCAGATCGAATTATTGAAGATGCCTCTGGACAATACTTCTCTTTTTCTAAAAGTGTAGCTAGTCGTCAATCATATCCTGGTTCATTAATGGGTGCAATGGCAATTTTACGGCAAATGCACTATGACGCTGACTGGTATTCAAAAGGAAATGTCACTACCAAAGACCGCTCGCTTGAGGCATTAATTGCAAATCGGGGTAAGGTTTCATTTTTCGAAGCGAATGACAAAGGGAATGATTTACGTGCTGATAAGATTGGAGATCTTTTCAATATTAATTATGTGATTGTAGGTGGGGGTGATGAATATGAAGCTGTTGAAAGTATCAAAGCTACCAATGCAAAATATATTATTCCAATAAATTTCCCAGAAGCCTATGATGTTTCTAACCCGTATTTAACAAGCCACATTTCTTTAGAAGATATGCGTACTTGGAATCAGGCTCCTATGAATCCAAAAGTACTTGCTGACAATGGAATTATTTTTTCGCTCACTACGTTTAATTTGAAAAAGCCCTCTGAGTTTAGCACGAACCTTAAAAAAGCATTCGAATATGGCTTTGACAAGACAAAAGCATTGGAGTCATTAACTACAATCCCTGCTGAATTATTAGGGGAAAGTGACAAAATAGGCTCTTTGCAAGAAGGACGATATGCGAACTTTTTAATTACCTCCGGTATTTTATTCGAAGATGAAACGGTTATTTATGAGAACTGGGTACAAGGAAATAAAAATGTGATTAGCGACATGGATCAAAAAGACATTCGTGGTAATTATACGATGGCTATTGGCGGTAAAAAGTATGATTTAAATATTAACGGAAAAGCTTCAAAACTAAAATCAAAGGTTACTATTGGAGAAAACAAATACCCATCAAAACTTACGTATGAAGACAACTGGTTAACCCTATCATTCAAGGACGAGACTAATTCCGAATCGCATCGAAGTTCATCAATCATTTCAAAAGAAGGAAGTGATTTTTCTGGCAAAATAGTGCTTCCGAATGGTTTGGAAACTACTTTCACAGCAATGAGAACTGGAGATG
>JBLHIC010000162.1:0-3478 GCA_047614245.1 Flavobacteriaceae bacterium | reverse complement strand
CACATATCATGTGATTTTGAACCAATTAGACCTTTAACATTGAGCGGAAGAGAGTAATAATTATTCATTTTTAATTAAAATAGGGAGGCTGTATTTTGCAAGATTTTTCTTTTAATTTGTAAATCACAATAGTAATCGCTGTAAATATAGTAATATTCATCCTCTGTTTTAACATACTTTTGATATATACCTGAAAGATTTATTCAAATAGAGTTGATTTCACTGAGTCATTTTTATTATCTTTACAAGCCATTTGTTAATTTATAAAAACCTGCAAAAACAAACTTAATCATTATGAATAAAATAGTACTAACGCTATTGTTTATTTTCGTTTCTCTTTTGAGCTTTTCTCAGAGTACAACATTTTCCGGCTCTGTAATTGAAGAAGAGTCTAATGTGAAAATGGAAAATGCGATTGTTAAAATTGAAGGGACAGTCTTGGCAAGTACGACGAACGCGGAAGGACGTTTCATCTTTAATACAATAATCCCTTCCGGGCAACAATTTATCATTGTGACTAAAAATGGATACGAAACGTATATTAAGTCGTTTGATTTCATTGAGGGAAGAGCTCCAGACATGAGCGGAATTATATTAAAACTGACTAAAGAAGAAAAGAAAAGACGGAAAAAACTAAACAAGTCTTCAGATAAAGAAGCAAAAAAAGAAAGGAAGGCAAAAGAGAAAAAGCTTAAAGAGATTCGTAAAGAGACAGAGAAGAGAGAAAAAGAGCTAGCAAAAAGGAAAAAGAAACTTGAAAAACAGAACGAAGGTGTCATTGTTAGTTATGGAGTAGTAAATGGGGCAACTCCAGATAACAACTTGGAAATACCTTTTGAGACTGGGGTCTCAAATACAGATGACTATTCTGCACTCCAGCAGAAATATTCAAAAATTATTGGTGTGTCTCCGGCAGAAATTACAAATATTCCGCTTTATCAATTTATTGATGGATGGATGGGCGCACCTTACAAGATGGGTGGATCTGAAATAGATGGAATTGATTGTTCCTCTTTTACCCAGAGACTTTATCAAGTTGTTTTTGAAGTGTATATTGCTAGAACAGCCCAGGCGCAGGCAGATTCGAAGAAAATACGTCAGTTTACGCCTCCTGCCACACCCGAAGTAAATGATTTTGTATTTTTCTATCAAGGAAGTAATGAGTATGATGACTCCATTGGTCATGTAGGTATTTATTTAGGAAACAATAAATTTGTGAGTGCAACTTCTACAAAAACCAACGGCAAGTCTGGAGTTAAAATAGATGATTTGTCTACCTCATATTGGAAGAAAAAGTTCTGCTGTTTTGGCAGAACACAAGGCAACTAATATTCATGACTTCTTGATGAAACCAAATGCGCAACAACTTGATAATATTTTTACTGAGTTAACATCTGTTTATGAAAATTTAAAGGCAGAGGTTCTTATTGCTGAAATTCAAGAAAAATCCGAGTTTTCATCTGAAGATTTTGTCATAGCTAATAAAAGTACGTTTTCTAGACCTTATCGCCGTGATATCATAAGCGTAGACAACCTTCTTAATGATAATAAAATCACCTTCAACTTATCAAGAAATGGCATTTATGACACTTTACCTGAAGGGGTATTCCATGTCCCAAAAGGAGCCCAGGATTCCTCTTTATATTTAGCTGAAAAAAAAATAGCCAAGGAAGAAGAAGATGCTGCAAGGTCCTTTTTTTCACCTATAGAAAATGAATTTTTCCACCAAAGACTAAGAATTGAACGTAGCGAAAGGGAACTTTTAGATGATTTTTACAATCTTAATGATGATTTCTTAATTGATTTCTGGAATATCGATAAACAAGTACCCAAAGGATATTTACTTAAACTTATCAAATTATTACCGCATAGTCATAAGATATCTGGAGATTTTGAACTAACAAGATTGTGTTTGGAAAAGATTTTAGGTGAAAAAGTGGTTTTTGAGAGAAAGTTCGAAAACAACCTGAGTACCGAGAATAGTGATGTGCAAGACCTTCGTGAAATTGGGCTTCAATTAGGTGTAAATAGTGTGCTCAGCGGTAATGACAATATCATTCTTAGCCCTGTTTTAAAGGTGACCATCGGCCCTATTTCAGAAAAAAACATAAATAACTATTTAAAAAAGGATGGAGTTTTAAAATTTATTAATACTTTTTACGATTATTTCGTTCCAATGGAAATTGAAGTAAGTACAAAATTCGAGGTTAATAGCGAACTGGGATTTGTATTAGATGATACCAACGAAGTAATTATGGGAATTTCAACAAAAATATAGACAAAAATAATGGGATCGATAGGTAATATCGCAAGTGGTGACATATTTAAACTCAGCATTGGGCTAATGATTATTGGTAGCTTGATAATGACGCTAGTCACTAAGCTGCGGAAGTTGTTTACTAAGAGTAAAAAACAGGCAATAATTTATGCTCTTTTTATTTTGGTAAGCTTTGCGTTGATAGGCCTATTAAGCTCCGTTAAGGTCTTAAACGATACCCCTTTTAATAGTTTTATTGGATTTCAATTTCTCTTTTTTGTTTTAGGAATATTACATCTTTATATCCTGCGAAAGTATTTCCCTGATTTGTCGGAGGATAAATCAGAATTCTTTTATGAGTTTCTTTTTACTTTGGCATATGCCTGTCTTGGTATTATTGGGTTTATTCAAGTGATAAATAGATTTAATTCTCCATATAGTTATATATTCATTTCGTCGACGATATTATTTATGATACCAACGTTGTTCGTTAAGCTATATGAGTTCGCTATGATAATTGTACCCCCAATATATGATAGTTGGGTGTTTCCTTTTCATAAGAATATTAAAGATCCTACTAAGGAAGAGTTAATAAATCCTCGGGTAATTAGTTTTGAGTTTAAAAAAGAGAAAAACGACACGGATATTACTAATTTCAGGGTAAAAGCTCCTAGAGGCATGGAATTTGGCAAATTGTTTTATTTTTTCATAATTGATTATAATGAAAGACATCCTGAAAGTCGTATCGAGGCAGTTGAAGAAAAAACGGAGCAACCTAGCGCATGGGTTTTTTATTTTAAGACTAATTGGTACAGTTCGATAAAACATATAAACTTCAATCATACAGTTGCTGCAAACAGTATTAAAGAAGATGCAGTGATCATCTGTAGACGTGTTAAAAATATTGCTGAAATTAGTGACGAAAAAAATACCGAAAACAACGCTGAAAGCGAGTAAGGGTGCCGATACCAACTTCTAAATTAATATCGCCATATTATAAACCCTAGGTCTATTATTTTCCAAATTTCTTTAAGGCCGTCTGGTCAATTCTTAGATCGATTAATTTATTTATAAATGTACCCAATTGTTCAATTGACTCTTTCTTAATAAAACACTACTCATCATTAATTATTCTGCTTTCTATTAATTAAATTGGATAATGGGTAGATTCAAATAATGTCTTAAAACCCAAGAAGAAGAAGAAGAAGAAGAAGAAGAAGA
>JBLHIC010000161.1:0-3566 GCA_047614245.1 Flavobacteriaceae bacterium | reverse complement strand
GCGTCACTAATTTGATCTGCAACTTTATCCGGGTGTCCTTCAGAAACACTTTCCGAAGTAAATAAATAAGCCATAAAATGGTTTTTTAATTAAGTTTCTAAGTGTGATTTGACGAAAGCGTCGAAGGAAGTTTACACTGCCTTTAGCATTTTTTATGGAGGTTGCAATCAGTCAAATCTTTCCTCAGATTAAGGGTTCAAAAATACATATAATATTATGATTATAAAATTCAAACTATATTAAATTATTGAATCCGAAATGAATTCCTTTGTTCAAGGATTGCAGTATTAGCTACATCGTTTTCGACGAATTAACCTTAAATAGTGAGTAATAGGTGATAATTATTAAATAGGCTTTAGTATTTTTAACAGTTATAATTAGAAAAGATGTCAACACAGCCTAAGCTCACTCGATTTAATCAAAACGTACTGTCAAAGTATCAAATCTACAATAGTATCTTTATGACTTTGCCGTTCGATACTATTGCGAAAACAGGAGTCTTATTACCATTGTTTCATGAAACTTGTAAAAATGGATTTTCTAAAGGGGAAGATCCCACGACTATAGTCACTTCTTTTTTCAAGAAATATCAGGCAAGACGTTCAGAGGAGAGTCAAATAAACTTACTATTTCGGTTTATTCAATACATCGAGCGTCAGGTGGTATTATTTGATGCTATTGAGGACGCAGCATTCCCTATCGTGAACAATATGGATGGAATTGGAACCTTGCGCAGTCTGAAAGAATCGGCTACTTTAAATAACAAACTAGGTGACTTGAAGGCTAATCTTGAAGAATTCAAGGTGCGAATTGTATTGACAGCTCACCCAACACAGTTCTATCCTGGGGCGGTCCTAGGGATTATTACAGATTTAACCGAAGCAATAGAAAAAGATGATTTGCCTTCAATAACAAATCTACTTGCTCAATTGGGAAAAACTCCTTTTTTTAAACATAAAAAGCCAACACCTTACGATGAAGCTGTTAGTTTAATTTGGTATTTGGAGAATGTTTTTTATAAATCCTTCGGAAGCATTTACGATTACATCCAGCAAAATATATTTGGAGACAAACCGATTGACAACGATATATTAAACATCGGTTTTTGGCCAGGTGGTGATCGGGATGGAAATCCTTTTGTGACTCCCGAAATTACGCTGAAAGTAGCGAACAGACTTAAAGAAACGGTCATAAGAAATTATTATCGTGATGTGCGGGCATTAAAGCGCAAACTTTCCTTTGATGGTGTTGAAGAAAGGATGGATGTACTTGAGAAAAAATTGTATTCAAGTGTCCTTAATCACAATGCGATCGACGCCATTAGTTTTGAAACTTTTGTTTCTGAATTGAAGGCGATTAAAGAAATTATCATTAAAGAGCACCAATCCCTTTATGTTTCAGAAATCACTAGTTTGATTAATAAAGTGCATCTTTTCGGCTTTCATTTTGCTATTTTGGATATCAGACAGGACAGCCGTGTTCATAATGATGTATTTAATAATATGGTGAAAGGTCTTGTGGAATCGGGAAATAAAATATTTTCTTCACAGTTTCTAAATCTTGCCGAAAAAGAGCAATTGATTATTCTATCGGAAGTTGAAGGTGCTATCGATCTATCCATTTTTTCGGACGATGACGTACTAAGTACTTTAAATACCATAAAGGCAATAAAGACAATCCAGAATGCAAATGGGGAACGTGCGGCGAATCGCTATATCATAAGTAACAATCAAACTGCATTAAATGTGATGCAATTATTTGCTATGCTTAAATTGGTTGCGTTTCAAGACAAATTGACTATTGATATTGGCCCCTTGTTCGAGACGATTACCGATTTAGAAAATGCGCCGCAGGTGATGGAAGAATTGTATAACATACCAGCATATAGGAAGCATTTAGAAGAAAGGGGCAACAGGCAAACTATAATGCTTGGATTTAGTGATGGTACGAAAGATGGGGGGTATTTAATGGCTAATTGGGCGATTTTTAAGGCCAAAGAGCATATTACTGAAATTTCTAGAAAGTATAAAGTTACTGCTATTTTTTTTGACGGTCGTGGCGGACCACCCGCCAGAGGTGGTGGAAAAACACATCAATTTTATGCATCCCTAGGACCCACAATAGAAGATAAAGAGGTGCAGCTAACTATTCAAGGACAAACCATAAGTTCAAATTTTGGAACATTGGATTCGTCTCAATATAACCTAGAACAGCTAATAAGCTCCGGAATTTATAATCATTTAAATGACAATAATTTAAGTCATTCAAAAGAGAATATTGATATAATGGATAGGCTTGCCAAAATAAGCTATGAAAAATATTCTGAGTTTAAAAGTCACCCAATGTTCTTGCCTTATTTAGAGCGAATGAGTACCTTAAAATACTATGCAAAGACAAATATTGGAAGTCGGCCGTCTAAACGAGGAAAATCAAATGAATTGGTTTTTAGTGATTTAAGAGCAATTCCATTTGTAGGTTCTTGGAGTCAATTGAAACAGAATGTGCCAGGTTTCTTTGGTGTTGGATCGGCACTAAAACACTACGAGGATAGTGGGGAGTTTAATAAGGTTAAAACCCTTTATAGCGAATCCAGTTTCTTTAAAGCCTTGATAGAGAATAGTATGATGTCCTTGTCAAAATCCTTTTTCGATTTGACAAAGTATATGTCTAAAGACGCTGAATTTGGGGGGTTTTGGAATATTATTTACGCCGAGTATGAAACTTCGAAGCGACTTATATTAAAGCTTACCGGTTATAAAGCGTTAATGGAAAACGAACCATCAGGAAAGGCCTCAATTGATGTGAGAGAATCTATTGTTTTACCTTTACTGACTATTCAGCAATATGCATTAAAAAAGATACAGGAGTTGGAGAAGGCTGAAGTTAGGGATGAGGAACTGATTAAGGTTTTTGAAAAAATCGTGACACGCTCATTATTTGGAAATATCAATGCGAGCCGAAATTCTGCTTAAATTCCTTTTATGTCTTTCATATAATAAAAACCTCGAAGCCTAAAACTTCGAGGTTTTTTAACAAAACAAACAAACAAAACAAACAAAACAAATGACCTAAATCAAGAATTAACGCTCATTTAATCTAAAGTCTGGATACGCATCCATTCCGTGCTCGTAACCATCGAGACCTTCAACTTCTTCTTTCTCTGAAACTCTAATACCAATAGTTTTCTTAAGTGTAAATAATATTATAAAAGAGGATACTATGCATATTGCAGCATATGCGACAACACCAATTAACTGACTTACAAATTGTGCGCCACTGGCTAGTTCTCCAAAAATACCAACAGCCAAAGTGCCCCAAATTCCGCATACCAAGTGAACTGCGATAGCACCCACCGGGTCATCTAATCTTAATCGGTCTATTAAAGAAACAGCAAAGACTATAATGGCTCCAGCAATTGCACCGATTATAATAGCGTCTGTTGGGCTCATCTGATCCGCACCTGCAGTTATACCAACCAAACCACCAAGAATACCATTTAAGAACATAGTAAGGTCTAGGTTTTTGTATTTAAGGAAAGATACTAGAGCAGCAATTATACCGCCAGC
>JBLHIC010000160.1:0-3645 GCA_047614245.1 Flavobacteriaceae bacterium | reverse complement strand
TAAATCACAAAAGCCTCAATTCAAGTACTAAGTTATTTACTAATGCTTCAAATAGCAAATCAAGTCCCGGTAAAATATTTTATATCCCAGAATCTAGCGGTACAATCTTGAAAGGGAAGGTGATCGAAAAACAATCTAAGCTTCCTGCTAAGCAGAATGTAGCTATTTCAGTTTCTGGAAAGAACTTCCTATTTAGAGGCAAGTCAACGAATGATAAAGGGGAGTTCCTTTTTTCCTTAGATGCCGATTATGAAAATGACGATGCTATTATCCAAGTTCTAGGAGATGCAAAGAAGGAGTACAAAATAGTAATGGAGGAAGATGCGGCAATTGACTATTCTTCGCTGTCATTCGCGCCTTTTCAAATAGATGCATCACTAGACAAAGTGATTACAAATCGAAGTATCTATAATCAAGTTGAGAATGGTTACTACAGTATCAAGCCAGATACCATAAGACCAGTTAAACCAAAAATGCCGTTTACTTATTATGAAGATAGCACAACATATAAACTCGATGAATTTACAAGGTTTTCTACTATGAAAGAAGTGTTTACAGAACTAATAAAAAACGCTTGGACAGGTACTGACACTATTGGTAACGATGTTGTTAAAGTTCGGCAATATGAAAATTTTGAAGAGACAGATTTTTTACCATTGCTTTTTATTGACGGTGTTTTTATTCAAAACCACGATCGTCTTCTAAGTTATAATGCTAGAAAAGTTGATAAAATTATTGTTTTAAGAGATCAATTTGAATTTGGAACACAGAGATATCAAGGGGTTATCTTGGTTGAGACCAAACTTAAAGATTATAAAAGTCAGGGTTTTGGAGATTATCTTAATAATGTTGACTTGTTCCAATCGCAGCAAAGCAAAAGCTATTTTCAACAATCTTATAGCAACGAAATATCAGAGAGAGAGTCAAGAACACCTGATTACAGGACTCAGTTATTTTGGGAACCCAATATTGAATTATCAACTAAAGAGATGAATTTTAAGTTTTTTACTTCTGATAATCTCGGGCAGTATGAAATTTCTTTGGAAGGATTCACAGTTGAGGGAAAACCAGTGTCCCTGCGCCAATTGATTCGTGTAGAATAATACTAGTTTAGATGTCATTTTCAGAGGGGTGCCAGTTGGTGTCCCTTTTTTAGTTTTATTTGATATCTTTAATTTTTAATTACTGCTATCACTTCGGAAAATGAAAATATATATATCAATACTTACCATTGCTTTAGTATGTCTTGCTTGCAATACCGAAGCTTCAAAGAAAACTACTCTTTCTGAAGCTGAATCAATAGAGATTAAGACCTTTCCGGAGCCTTTATTTACTGTTTCCGAAGCGAATAAATTGATTGAGTTGCCACTGCATTGCCTTGAAAGTGAGTATCCCAATAAACTGAATCAGGTGATGGGAAGCGATGAGGACCTTGAGGCACCTAATGTTTTACATCCTATATTTTACGGTTGCTTCGATTGGCACAGTGCTGTGCACGGTTATTGGTCCTTGGTAATTTTACTTAAAGAGTTTCCAGAATTAGAGAAGGCACAAGAAGTGAGAGAAATACTTAAAAAGAATATCACTTCGGAAAACGTTGCTCTAGAATTAACCTATTTTCAGAGGGAGATTAATAAAAACTACGAAAGAACCTACGGCTGGGCATGGCTTCTAAAACTTGCTGAAACCCTTCATCAATGGGATGATCCTTTAGCAAGAGAGCTTGAAGCAAATCTGAAGCCACTAACCGAACATATTGTTACGAGCTACGAAGAATTTCTGCCAAAATTAAACTATCCTATCCGCGTTGGAGAACATACCAATACTGCTTTCGGACTTACATTCGCATATGATTATGCTTTGGCTACTGGCGAAGTTGAATTGCAAGAGTTAATCTCAAAAAGAGCTAAAGAGTTTTATAGCAAAGATGCTAGTTGCCCAATTACCTGGGAACCCAGTGGTTATGATTTCCTTTCCCCTTGTTTAGAAGAGTTAGATATTATGCGTCGAGTGCTTTCCGAAGAAGAGTTTAAGGGATGGGTAGCTTCATTTTTACCACAATTGAAAGATGCCAAATATTATTTAGAGGTAGGAACAGTTAGCGATAGAACAGATGGGAAACTAGTACATTTGGATGGACTCAATTTTAGCCGAGCCTGGGTGTTTTATAGTCTTGCGAATCAACACCCTGAATATGAGCATTTAAAGAATATAGCAAATGAACACATCTCATACTCATACCCCAATCTTGTGGGTGATACGTATGAAGGAGGCCATTGGTTAGGAAGTTTTGCTATTTATGCATTAATGAGTAAATGAAAAGAATATTAAAAAATATTGGCCCAGGAACATTAGTTGCGGCTGCGTTTATCGGTCCGGGAACGGTAACCATATGCACAATTGCCGGGGTTCAATTTGGTTTTACATTGTTATGGGCAATGGTTTTATCGATCGTTGCTACCATTGTACTTCAAGAAATGGCCGCTCGTCTAGGATTAGTTAGTGGGAAGGGTCTGGCTGAAAATGTAAGGCATGAGATTAGTTCACCTTTCGTAAGAATCGTCGCAATTGTTTTAATTCTTTCTGCGATCTTAGTTGGAAATGCTGCGTATGAAGCTGGTAATATTAGTGGCGGGGTATTAGGATTGCAAACTGTTTTTTCAAATGTAAATCTATCGATATATAATTTGAACCTTAATCTTTGGAGTTTGTTAATTGGGGCTATCGCCTTTATTTTACTTTACTTAGGAAACTACAAGCTTATAGAACGAAGCTTAATTGGATTGGTGGTTATAATGAGTCTTTCTTTTTTACTAACAGCGATTCTCACGAAACCAGATATTTTCGCTGTTTTGAAAGGAATGTTTATTCCCAGTTTCCCTCAGGAAGGATGGTTGACTATTATTGCTCTTGTTGGGACCACTGTCGTGCCTTATAATTTATTCTTACATGCATCATTAGTAAAGGAGAAATGGCAAGATGTGGGCTCATTAAAAGCAGCGAGAAAGGATGTATACGTCTCAATTGCATTGGGTGGTGTCGTCTCTATGGCGATTATAGTTTGTGCAGCCGCAATTCAAACGACTCAAGTTTCGAATGCTTCAGATCTAGCGAAGGGACTTGAACCTTTGTTTGGCAGCTTTTCAAAATACTTCTTGAGTTTGGGTTTGTTTGCAGCGGGTATTACCTCGGCAATTACGGCTCCTCTCGCAGCAGCTTATGTCGCAAAAGGTTGTTTTGGCTGGGATAAAGGATTAAAAGGAGGGAAATTTAGGGTCGTTTGGATTCTCATTTTAGTATTGGGAGTTATTTTTTCTTCTATAGGTTTTAAACCCATTGAAATAATAAAATTCGCGCAAGTTGCAAACGGATTATTGTTACCAATTATAGCAGGTTTTCTATTGTGGATAGCTAATAAACAGACTGTTTTAGGAAGTTATAAAAATTCTAAAGGACAAAATTTTATTGGTTTCCTTATCGTAATTGCAACGGCCGTTTTAGGCACTATAAGTTTATTGAAAGTTTTTAAAGTACTGTAATGTTAAATCGAATTGATATTAACGCCGATTTGGGGGAAGGGAGTCCTTACGATGCTCAATTGATGCCTCTTATTTCTTCCTGTAGTATTGCCTGTGGAGGTCACTT
>JBLHIC010000159.1:0-3723 GCA_047614245.1 Flavobacteriaceae bacterium | reverse complement strand
GCAAACTTTTGTCCAAGATACCGAGGAGATAGTGCAGCGTGCTCTCTACTTGAGCCTTGTGCGTAATTTTCGCCTGCTATAACACAAAATCCTGTATGTGTTTTTTGATTTTGAATGGCGCGATCATAGAAACTTTCGTCAATGGCATAATACGCATATTTACTTAGCTCCGGAATATTTGAACGTAAAGGCAGTACATCAGCACCTGCTTTCAGTATTCCATCTGTTGAGATGTCATCTCCCATTTTTAATAGGATAGGGATTTCTAGTTCATCTGGAAGTTCTTCAAAATCAGGAAGGGTTTTAATGTTTGGTCCCTTCACCAATTCAGGAGATGCTTCAGTTGGAGCAATCAGCAGCTTTTTATTTATCTTGATTTGTGTTGGCTCTGTCCATTTTGGATACCTAATATTCAATACAGACTCAAGGTCTCGGGGATCTATAATTTTTCCAGTAATTGCGGCTGCCATAGCCGTTTCTGGACTGCATAAGTATACTTGGTCATCAAGTGTTCCCGAACGTCCTGGGAAATTACGGGGCATCGTTCGGATACTAATCGTATTAGTGGCAGGAGCTTGTCCCATACCAATACATCCCATACAACCCGATTGATGAAGGCGTGCGCCAGCAGCTATCAAGGGTCCAAGAGCACCCATTTCTGTCAGGTTTTCTAACACTTGGCGAGAGGAAGGATTGATATCCAAAGAAACATGAGGAGAAACAACTTGACCTTTTACAATTTGAGAGGCGATCCAAAAATCACGTAACCCGGGATTTGCAGAAGAGCCAATAACAACTTGTTGTATTTTTAATCCGCTAACTTCTCTTACTGGAACAACATTTCCTGGACTTCCAGGAAGTGCAATTAAAGGTTCTAGTGTGGCTAGGTCTATTTCAATAGTAAGATCGTAAGTTGCACCTTCATCGGCTTCCAATTTTATCCACTCGTCTTCCCTTCCTTCTTGTTTAAGAAATTCACGGGTGATTTCATCTGAAGGAAACACCGAAGTTGTAGCGCCTGTTTCTGTTCCCATATTAGCAATAACATGACGATCCCAAGCACTCAGAAATTTTAACCCAGGCCCATAATATTCTAAAATATATCCACGCCCTCCTGTTACATCATACCTGCGAAGCATTTCTAGAATTACATCTTTAGCACTTACCCAGTCGGGTAACTTTCCAATGAGTTTGATACCCATCACTTTTGGCATCTTAACAAAATACGGTTCACCAGCTGAAGCCATCGCGACATCCAATCCACCCGTACCTATGGCAAGCATTCCAATACCACCTCCGGCAGGAGTATGGCTGTCTGAACCCAATAGCGTTTTGCCCGGTCTACCAAACCGTTCCATGTGTACTACATGGCTAATTCCGTTTCCTGATCTGCTGAACCAGTATCCAAATCGTGCCGCTGCCGACTGTAGAAATAGATGGTCATCCATATTCTTATAATCCGTTTGAAGCAGATTATGATCTACATATTGTACCGCAACCTCTGGTTTAATTTTATTCAAATTAAAAGCTTCCAGTTCTAACATTACCAATGTGCCTGTGGCATCTTGCAACAATACCTGATCAATTTTCAACCCGATTTCGGTTCCCGGATTCATCTCACCAGAAAGAAGATGAGAGCTGATCAATTTTTGACTTACGTTTTGTAGTTTCATTCTTGATAAAATTTACGCTTACACTTATTAATTCGTGTAATTCAGCAGATTATTATTCTTGTGCGAACCATCGCATTACGGTTTATTCTGCGAATACCCAGAGCCACACAGGAAAAAACGCCCCTCTTTTGCTTCTGAACTACCCTCTTTTTTCACTACTGTAATGTTTCCTTCTACTAATAGTGCTCCGTTTGCTTACACGGTTATTTTAACATTTGTGTTTTCCATTTTCGCGGGTTACTCACGAAACTTGTTTGGGCTGTTTGTATAAAGGAACCATAGAACAAGCTTCTCCGTACATAATACTTTTTGCAACCGGGCGTAAAAGCCTTGTAATCTCCACATATGCTGCTTTAGGCACAGGCAAATCGCCACAACCTTTTATAACGATGCGGGCATCTTTATAATCATTTATATTTAGTTTGTTGAGGATGTCGTTATACAAAACTGTTTCTAGTATTTCTAAATCACCGAACACCACTTTCTTTGCAAAAGGGGCTAACTGTGCTACCAATAGCATATATGCCCAGGTTGGAACAATAGCATCTTCAGAGCAAGTAAGTGCAACATATGCATCTGTATATTTAATCCAATCCTCATTTTTTAGAAACCCACGAAAATCTTTTTCCTTCAATATTAAACCTTGAAATAAGTGCTCTTTTATATCAAACAATACACGTTTTCCCTGAGGGTAAAACTCTTCAAGGTTTATGGTGATGATACCACTTAATGCTACCCTATTAATTATTTCCTTTTCCATTTTACATAAATCCTAATTCGAGTTGTGCCTCTTCGCTCATTAAATCTTGCGACCAAGGTGGATCGAAAGTCAGTTCTATTTCTGAGTCTTTAACCTGATCAAGTGACTTTACTTTTTCATTGACTTCTTGAGGTAATGATTCGGCTACGGGACAATTAGGAGACGTTAGAGTCATTAATATTTTAACCTCGTAATCTTCATTTACAAACACATCGTAAATCAAACCGAGTTCGTAAATATCAACAGGTATTTCTGGATCATAAATTGTTTTTAAAACGCGAACAATTTCTTTTCCTAGGTTTTCAGTATCTATAATTTGTTCAGACATGATTTTAAGAATTTTGTGATGAATTTAGAGCAATCGCATACATTTTAATTTGTTTAATCATACTCACTAAACCATTTGCTCTAGTTGGTGTTAAGTGTTCTTTTAAGCCAATATCATCTATAAACTTTGTATCAGCTCGCTTGTTTTCTTCTGCTATTCTCATTTTAACATTTCAATTGCTTTCTGTATTCCATTCACCAGCACATCAATTTCTTCTTTCGTATTGTAAAATACCAATGAAGCACGTATGGTGCCTGGTATGCCGAAAAGCTCCATCAGCGGTTGCGTGCAATGGTGTCCTGTACGTACAGCAATACCTTGTTTGTCTAATATAGTTCCAATATCCAATGGATGAATTTCTTCAATTACAAAAGAAAGAGCACTTGCTTTTTCCTTTGCTGTGCCTATAATTCTCAATCCTTCAATAGCCGAAAGTTTTAAAGTGGCATATTCCAAGAGTTCGCATTCATAAGCGCCAATGTTTTCTAAGCCAATTTCATTTACATAATCAATTGCTGCTGCTAATCCAATAACGCCTGCAATATTTGGGGTTCCTGCTTCAAATTTTAAAGGCAAATCGGCATATTCTGTTTTTTCAAACCTAACCGTTTTTATAGTACCGCCTCCCACTTTATATGGAGGTATTTCATTCAACCATTTTTCTTTCCCATAAAGTATTCCAACACCTGTTGGCCCAAATAATTTATGCCCGCTAAAGCAATAAAAATCTGCATCTAAGGCTTGTACATCTACTGTTATATGAGGCACTGCCTGAGCGCCATCAATTAATACCGGAATATTTTTTTCATGTGCAAGCGCAATAATTTCCTTTACCGGATTAATAGTGCCAAGTGTATTTGAAACATGTGTAACAGCTACTATTCTTGTTTTGCTGCACAGTAGTTTTTTGTATTCATCAATACGTAATTCACCCTTTTCATTTATCGGAATTACTTTTAATA
>JBLHIC010000158.1:0-3818 GCA_047614245.1 Flavobacteriaceae bacterium | reverse complement strand
GACTAATCCAACTATTAAAAGTGACTTTTTCTATGCAAAAGGAGTTGTTGCCGCGATACTTGAACGTCTTGGGATTCAAAATTATTCTGAAAAAGGACTTAAAAGCGACCTCATTTCTGAAGGCATTTCACTTGTAAAAAATAAAAATGTTCTCGTTGAGTTCGGGGTCGTATCCAAGAAATTAACGAGTCGGTTACAAGTTGACAACGAAACACATTATGCAGATTTTCATTGGGACTCGATATTGAACGAGATTGGTACAACCAACCACATACTGAAACCGATGTCAAAATTTCCAAAAGTTAAAAGAGATTTTGCACTATTATTAGATAACAAAATTACTTTCGAAGACTTAAAAACGGCAGCCTTTCAGACTGAAAAGAGCTTGCTAAAAGACGTAAACTTGTTTGATGTCTATACAGGCAGCAAACTCCCAGAAGGTAAAAAATCGTATGCCTTGAGTTTTACGATTCAAGATCAAAGAAAGACATTGACTGATAAGCAAGTTGATAAAATTATGAACAAGCTTGAGAAACGTTTCGAAGATGATTTTGGTGCGAGTTTGAGATAAAGTAATTGGCAATTATTCAGGTAGAAATTTTCAGTATATAAAAAAGTAAACACCCTTATTTTGCCTCCGCTGAAGGATATAGTAGTCCATTGATGATATGGAAGAATCCATTTTTATGATAGAAGTTAGAGGCTGTAATTGTAGCTATATTCTTTTCAGAATCAAATAAAACAACCCGCCCATCTAGCATTTTTACGCCAATGGTTTCTCCTGAAAGTGTTGTAAAGTATGCCTTTCCACCATTTTTTTCAATGGCGGTTATCATTGAATTTAGGTCAACACGACCCGGTATAGTGAAAAACTTCATCATACTGGAAAGTCTGGAAGTATTTGAAAGCAATAACTCTCTTTCTTTTTTCGGCAAATCTGTAAAAGCAATATCCACAGGAACAAAAATGGTAACCATCTCCTCTTTTGCTATAGCTGCAACAAGTTCGTCTTCAGAAGCAACTTTGGCAATAATTGACAATTTTGGTGCTTCATTAATATTTTCTTGAATGGTTTTTTCCGAAGAAAAAGAAATACCCTCCCAAGTACTTTTAGCTTCTGAATTTGATCCAGAAGAATATTTTTGAGCTGAAACGGACGTAATGATAAAACAGAAGGCAATAAAAAAAAAGTTTTTGAAACGCATATCAAATTTTTATAAAAGTAAATGTAATCAAATAGCAAAACATATAATAACCAATACCAATTAACAAATAAAACAAGCCTTAAATAATTCGCTAACTGGTATAACTCTTTTAAGATATTATTGTTGCCTATTTTGATTAATCTTAAATAGTTCTTTTCGCTCTATAAATATTTTTAAAAAGTATGAAACTTTAGTACGCAACATAGGATAGTATGTATTATAATGTTTAACTTTATAGGAGGTCATTTTAAATCTAAAACTATGAGTGATAATCTTCAAGAAACTACGCGAATCTATACAGGCCCCGCAATGATTGCTAAAGGCCTTGTTGCAAGATTGAATGAATTGGGCATTAGTCCAATTGAACGAAACGACAACGATAGTAGCATCCAAGCTGGCTTTACTATTGGTGTTCCTGGACAGATCATGGTTTATATCCGTAAAGACCAACTTCCAATCGCCGAAGCAACTATTATAGAATATTTAAAACAAATTGGGGAAGAAGATTAGACCGTTACTGCGTACATTTTCTCACGCTGTTCTTTGATTGTCTTATCACTCATATATTCTTCGAAAGTCATATACCTATCAATAACCCCGTTGGGAGTTAATTCGATTACTCTATTTGCTAAAGTCTGAGCAAATTCGTGATCATGCGTGGTAAATAAAACCGTTCCTTTAAAGTTTTTAAGAGAATTATTAAAAGCTGTAATAGACTCCAAATCTAAGTGATTAGTGGGTTCGTCGAGCATTAACACATTAGCGCGTAGCATCATCATTCTACTTAACATACAACGAACTTTCTCTCCTCCTGAAAGCACACTACATTTTTTTAGAGCTTCTTCCCCACTGAAGATCATTTTCCCTAAGAAGCCTCTAATATTAACTTCCTCCCGTTCTTCTTCGGTTTTAGCCCATTGACGTAACCAATCTACGAGGTTATTATTATTATTATCAAAGAAGTGGTGGTTGTCAAGTGGTAAATAACTTTGATTAGTAGTAATACCCCATTGAAATTCTCCAGAATCTGCCTTTGAGTTATTGTTTAATATTTCATAGAATGCTGTTGCTGCTCTCGAATCCTTCGAGTAAATAACTACCTTATCTCCTTTCGCTAGATTTATATTAATATTTCTAAACAATACATCCCCATCTGTGGATGCGGAAAGGTTTTCAATATTCAAAATCTGATCCCCTGCTTCCCGCTCTCTTTCGAAAATAATTGCTGGATACCTTCTACTAGAAGGCCTGATATCTGCTACATTCAGCTTTTCAATCATTTTCTTCCTACTGGTTGCCTGTTTAGATTTTGCAACATTGGCAGAAAACCTTCTAATAAACTCTTCTAACTCCTTTTTCTTCTCTTCAGATTTTTTGTTTTGTTGCGCTCGCTGGCGCGCTGCCAACTGGCTGCTCTCATACCAGAAAGTATAATTTCCGCTATAGTGGTTGATTTTACTAAAATCGATATCACTAATATGTGTACAAACCGAATCTAGAAAGTGTCTGTCGTGAGAAACGACTATAACACATTTATCATAGTTACCTAAAAAATACTCAAGCCAGGAAATAGTTTCATAATCCAGGTCATTGGTAGGCTCATCCATTATTAAAACATCAGGATTTCCAAATAATGCCTGCGCCAGTAATACACGTACCTTTTGCTTTCCATCCAGATCCCTCATTAGTGTATAGTGATGCGTTTCCTTTATTCCCAGATTTGATAGCAAAGCCGCAGCTTCACTGTCGGCATTCCAGCCGTTCATTTCTTCGAAAGCAATTTGCAACTCTCCAATTTTCTCGGCGTTTTCATCTGTATAGTTCTCATAGAGCGCATCAATTTCGGACTTGATAGCAAATAAATCTTTATTTCCACGGACTACAGTTTCGAGAACCATAAACTCATCACAGGCATTATGGTTTTGCTCTAGTACCGACATTCTCTTCCCAGGCTCTAAATGTACCTGGCCCGCGGTGGGTTCCTGCTTTTCGGAAATAATTTTTAGAAATGTTGACTTACCTGCGCCATTCGCACCTATAATCCCATAACAATTGCCTTGCACAAATTGGGTGTTTACATCATCGAATAAAACGCGTTTACCAAACTGAACCGATAAATTTGAAACTGAAAGCATATCTCTATTTAGATTTTATTAAATTTTGCGCAAAAGTAGCCAATTAACTAGGATTGAAGAAACATTAACTTTTATTAAATTCCTTTTAACGAGGAATTAACACCACTTTCGCACCTAGAGGCCTACTTTTGCTAGTATAAATTACCACACTTTTGAAAAAAAAACTACTTCTACTTATATTTAGCATATCCATAATTTCTTGTAATAGCTCTGAAGAGCGTGCTGTGGATTATAGCTGGATTGGTGGTGAGATTGTCAATCCCCATTCAGATTACGTTTTACTCTTCAAGAATAACTACCTCTTGGATACTATTAAATTAAACAGTAAGAACTTCTTTTCGTATAAGACGGAAAACAAGAAAGGGAATTTATACTCATTTCGAAATGGTGAGTTCCAAATCTTCTATCTTGAACCTGGCGATAGCCTTATGCTTCGGGTTAATACAATTGATTTTGACGAATCTTTATCTTATTCTGG
>JBLHIC010000157.1:0-3855 GCA_047614245.1 Flavobacteriaceae bacterium | reverse complement strand
AAAAACGTTTTATAAAATCATCCTCTATAAATGAGCGACTTATTGATATTGTACCCTTAGCTTCTAAGAATGTTCACTTCATGTTAACAAAAATCATTTTCAGTCCGCGTAAATAATCGTATTTTTAGCCTCAAAATTCAGATATAATTGATGGGCAAAATCATTGCTATTGCGAACCAAAAAGGAGGTGTTGGAAAAACAACTACTTCAGTAAATCTAGCCGCATCCCTAGGCGTTCTTGAGAAGAAGGTATTATTAATAGATGCCGACCCGCAAGCTAATGCTACATCTGGGTTGGGTATCGACGTGGAAGAAGTTGTGTCTGGATCCTATCAAGTAATTGAGCACACCACCAAAGCAAAGGACGCGATTGTGGCAACGACGTCGCCCAACGTAGATATTATTCCTGCTCATATAGATTTAGTAGCCATTGAAATTGAATTGGTTGATAAGCCAAGCAGAGAATCAATGTTAAAATCTGCAATAGTTAGTTTAAAAGAAGAATATGATTATATCCTTATTGATTGCGCGCCTTCTCTCGGCCTATTAACTCTTAATGCATTAACGGCTTCAGATGCCGTAATTATACCAATACAATGTGAATATTTCGCCCTGGAAGGTTTGGGGAAACTTTTGAATACCATTAAAAGTGTACAAAAAATTCACAATCCTGAACTTGATATCGAAGGTTTGCTTTTAACAATGTATGACTCTAGACTTAGGTTATCTAACCAAGTTGTGGAGGAAGTTAAAAAGCACTTTACTGAGATGGTTTTTAAAACAATCATTCACCGAAATGTACGTTTAGGAGAGGCTCCTAGTTTTGGAGAGAGTATTATTAGTTATGATGCTGGTAGTACAGGAGCCAATAATTATTTAAGTTTGGCACAAGAATTAATCGAGAAAAACAAGTAAGTGCTGATGGCGAAAGCAACTAAAAAACAAGCCTTAGGTCGCGGTCTATCTGCATTGTTAAGCGATCCGTCAAACGATATAAATTCTGTAGACGATAAAAACGCTGACAAGGTAGTTGGGAGCATCGTAGAATTGGACCTCAACTCAATTGATGTAAACCCGTTTCAACCTCGAACGAGTTTTAATGAAGAATCTCTTCGAGAATTGGCCTCTTCAATTAGAGAATTGGGAGTTATTCAACCTATTACTGTTCGAAAAATTGACTTCAATAAATATCAACTCGTAAGTGGAGAACGTCGTTTCCGAGCCTCAAAATTAATAGGACTAGCAACAATACCTTCTTACATACGTATAGCAAACGATCAAGAATCTTTAGAGATGGCCTTGGTGGAGAACATACAACGACAGGATTTAGACCCTATCGAAATTGCCATTTCTTATCAGAGATTAATAGAAGAAGTTCAAATTACTCAGGAAGAATTAAGTGATCGTGTTGGTAAAAATCGTTCAACAATTGCGAACTATCTTAGGTTATTAAAATTAGATCCAATTATTCAAACAGGAATGAGAGACGGTTTTATCTCAATGGGACACGGGAGAGCACTTATTAATGTTGAAGGTTCAGATGACCAATTGGACATTTACGAGAAGGTCCTGAGAGATGGTTTATCGGTTCGGGAAACCGAAGCAATCGTAAAGGATCTTAGACAACCCAATTTAAAAAACCCTACAACTAAGAAGATCATACCGTCATTTGCAAAGGATGCAACAAAAGAATTATCTAGTTTATTCGATAGCAATGTAGATGTTAAAATATCTGGCTCTGGTAAAGGTCAATTTGTGTTTCCTTTCAAAAACAGAGAAGATTTTCAACGAATTCTGAAGCTTATTAAAGGTGAAAAATAGTTTCTTAAATATCATTTTCTTGTTTTTGACAGCAATAATTTTTGCTCAAAAAGCAGACACCTTAACCATAAAAGAAGGGGGTATTCTTATAATTAAAGACTCTCTAAAACCTATGGAGCAATATAATCCTTTGGCACCTCAGCGGGCGGCTTTTTATTCTGCTGTCTTACCTGGTTTGGGGCAGGCATATAATAAAAAATACTGGAAAATACCGGTAATTTATGCTGGAATGGCCGCAGGCGTCTATTTCTATTTGCAAAATGATCAAGATTACGATCGCTTTCGCGGAGCTTATAAAAGAAGACTAGCGGGATTCACCGATGATGAATTTTACGGAGATGCTGAAGAACCAATTATTTCAGACCAACGGCTCATAGATGCTCAAAAAACGGCACAGAAAAATAAAGATGTAAGTATAATTGTTTCAATAGCTTTCTATTTGTTAAATATTATTGATGCAAATGTAGACTCTCATTTTAAACAATTTAATGTAAGTAACGACTTATCACTGAAGCCGAAATTAGATTTTAATCCAGTGAATGCTCAAAGTAATTATGGTTTATCCTTCACTTATCGTTTAAAATGAAGATAGCACTATTAGGATATGGAAAAATGGGTAAAACCATAGAACGTTTGGCTAAAGAACGCGGACATTCTATTGTATTTAAAAGTTCAAGTGATACGTCAACAGGAGCTGTAAATGAAGCAGATGTAGCCATAGAATTCTCAACACCCGAAACAGTTGTTGAGAATATTAAAAACTGCTTAAAAATAGGAATACCAGTAGTATCAGGTACCACCGGATGGTTAGAAAATTACGATGAAGTCATAAAGTTTTGTAAAGACAGTAACGGAAGCTTCCTTTATGCGTCCAACTTCAGTATTGGCGTAAATTTGTTCTTTAATTTGAATAAACAACTTGCAAGAATAATGCGTCCTTGGGCTGAGTATAAGGTTTCTATTGAAGAAATTCACCATATTCAAAAAAAGGATGCTCCAAGCGGAACAGCAATTTCGATAGCTGAAGGGATTATGAAGCACAGCAATAAAACAGGTTGGAAGCTTAACGATGCTGAGGAAGAAGAGATTGAAATAATTGCGAAGCGAATTGATAAGGTAAATGGCCTACACAAAGTAGTTTATAGTTCGGAAATAGATTCTATATCCATTAAGCACGAAGCACATAGTCGAGAAGGTTTTGCCATAGGAGCATTATTAGCTTCGGAATGGCTTCAATCTAAAAAAGGTGTATTTACTATGAAAGATGTATTAAGCCTTGAGAATTAAAAGCAGGCTAAAAAAATACTTAGAAGTATTCGATATAAAGATTAAATAATGTGGTTGGATGCTGCATAAAATGAAATAAAAAATGAGTTGGACAGGTTGGTTACTTTTTGTGCTTATTGTACAGGTTATACACTTTTTAGGAACATGGAAGCTGTATATTAAAGCGGGCAGACAGGCTTGGGAAGCTGCAGTTCCTATTTATAATGGGGTAGTTCTTATGAAGATCATCAATCGACCCTGGTATTGGGTTATATTGTTGTTTATTCCGATTGTCAACCTAATCATGTTTCCTGTAGTATGGGTAGAAACATTGCGAAGTTTCGGAAGAAACAAAACCACTGACACAGTTTTAGGTGTACTTAGTTGTGGTCTATATATATATTACATTAATTACACTCAAGACGTTTCACAAGTCCAAGATAGAAGTCTTAAACCGCGAACATCGGGTGGTGAATGGGTGAGTTCAATTTTATTTGCTGTTGTTGCTGCTACCATAGTACATACGTATGTGATGCAGCCATTTACAATTCCTACTTCTTCATTAGAAAAAACCTTACTTGTTGGTGACTTCCTTTTTGTAAGTAAATTTCATTATGGTGCTCGAACGCCAATGACTGCAATTTCATTTCCAATGGTTCATGATACAATTCCCGTATTAAAAGCAAAATCCTATCTTAAAGATCTTCAAATTCCATATTTCAGATTTCCTGGTTTTCAGAAAATAAAACAAAATGATATCGTTGTTTT
>JBLHIC010000156.1:0-3856 GCA_047614245.1 Flavobacteriaceae bacterium | reverse complement strand
TTTACTAAGGTTTTATCCCACATGATAGCTAAATCTGCTGAATCATTTTTAACATCATTGAACATCATAGTAAATGAATTAATTCTCATTGGTAATTCAGAAGATTTTGCTTTAACCGTTACAGCTACTTTACTAGGATCCCAATTTTCCGGTGTTCCCCAGTTTGAGGCATCAATATAAAACATTACTTCCCACGTCTCTCTTCCTGGTTTAGTGAAAATTGCATACGTGCCTGCTATTAATGTTGCTCCTCCTATTTCCACATCATCACTAAAAGTAATGTGTGAGTTTTTATTGGCACCTGTGCGCCATAATTTGTCAAAAGGAACCAATCCTCCAAAAATCTCTCTATCTTTCATATGAGGACGAGAATACTCCAAAGTTACATCGGTTAAACCAACTGTTTGTTGAATTTTCTGCGCGGGACTCGCTGCAGGCGTTTTAATCTGAGCATTAGCCGTTACCGAAATAGCTACAGCAAATACTAAAAAAATAATTTTTTTCATGAGTTAATATTTAAATATTTATACTTAGTTGCGAAGTTACAATACCCATTTTTTTTTATTTGTTAAAAAAAGCATAAAATAGCCTGAATTCGATACCTCCACTGACTATATTACAGGATTTCTTATCGAATACCCCACCTCCCTTTGATGGCTATAAATACAATATATGATGGCTATTACAAGGTAGATCAGTAAATACTTGTAAGAAATATCCTATTAAATTTGATTAGTTGTCAGATTTTTTGATACATTTAACGACATAAGTACTAAAAAAATCATATAACCCCCAAATTGTATGCTTATGGAAGCCCTCGCTAACGAATTTACTAATGGTGAAATAACTGTTACTTATTCACCGAAAAAATGTATTCACGCCAAAAAATGCGCACAAGGATTATCAGATGTATTTCGAACCTTTATTATTCCTTGGATAGATCTAGATGCGGCAACATCTCAAAAGATAATAAAACAAATAAATAAGTGTCCATCAGGGGCGCTCAATTATTACCAAATTGAAAATTAATTTGTTATTAAAAACAATTAATTTCTTCGTATTTTTGGGTCGTAAAATTTAATTTTTCTACTCTTGGAGTGTTTGATTAACAGAATTGACCTAACATCATTATTATATGGCAGCCAAATATTTAATGCTAATATGTTTCTTCGTAGTTGGCATAACTGGTTTTTCCCAGGACAACAATAATTCGATTGATAATCAATTTATAAAAATAGTTGACCAATCGAATAGTTTCCAAAAGTTTAAGGTTATTAAAAAAAACAAAATAAAAGTCCTCCGCAAGAATGTTATGGACTCCATTGAGGCCCTAAAGTTAAAAATTACTACCTCACAGGTCGAAATCGATGAACAAAAATCCGAAATAGAACTACTGACTAGAAACCTCAATACCACCGAATCAAACCTAGTTGCCTCTATTGAAAAGGAAGACGGAATAGAAGTTCTAGGGATGCTAACAAAAAAAAACACCTATAACACTATAGTATGGTCTATTATTCTTGGATTGATTGCTATACTGGGATTAATATTCTATAAGTACAAGAGTAGTCACGAAATTACTAAGGATACAAAACAAAAGTTAACTGAAATAGAAACTGATTTTGACACCCATCGTAAAAAAAACCTTGAAAACGAGCAGCTTTTAAGACGAAAGTTACAAGACGAGATAAACAAAAATCGTAATATTTAACACCTTATTACCTTCAATAGGCATAACCAATAAGGTCAAATTAACTATCGTACCTTGTTATTTTTGCACCTATCGCTCTTAGCCGTTCATCAATATTTTCGTAACCTCGGTCTATCTGTTCAATATTGTGGATTACACTTGTCCCTTTTGCAGAAAGTGCTGCAATAAGTAAAGAGATACCTGCTCTAATATCTGGTGAGACCATGGTAGTTGCTTTTAGGCTAGATTCAAAATCATACCCTATAACTGTTGCACGATGAGGATCGCACAAAATTATCTTTGCTCCCATATCTATCAATTTATCAACAAAAAATAACCGACTTTCAAACATTTTTTGATGAATTAGAACACTTCCTTTTGCCTGAGTGCAGACTACTAGAACTATACTTAATAAGTCTGGTGTGAATCCGGGCCATGGTGCATCGGATACTGTAAGGATAGATCCATCAATATATCCTTGAATTTCATAATGTTCATGCACAGGAATAAAAATATCATCTCCTTTTCTTTCTAGTGTTATACCCAGCTTTCTAAAAGTATCGGGGATCAAACCCAAGTTCTCCCAACTTACATCCTTAATAGTTATTTCGCTATGTGTCATTGCTGCAAGACCAATCCAACTTCCAATCTCAATCATATCTGGCAACACCCTATGTAAACAACCACTAAGAGCTTTGACACCATTGATCATTAACATATTGGACCCTATACCTTTGATATCCGCTCCCATCGAATTCAACATCTTACAAAGTTGCTGAAGATACGGCTCACAGGCAGCGTTGTATATTGTTGTCTTTCCTTTTGCAAGTACCGCTGCCATAACAATATTAGCAGTACCTGTTACTGACGCTTGGTCTAATAACATATAGACTCCTTTCAAGCCATTTGGCGCTTCCACACCATAAAAACGTTCTTCTTTATTGTATCGAAAAGTAGCTCCTAACTTGATAAATCCCTCAAAGTGAGTATCAAGTCTACGCCTTCCAATCTTATCTCCACCTGGACGAGGAATGTATCCTTTTCCAAAGCGGGTAAGCAATGGACCGACAATCATAATAGACCCTCGAAGAGAACTTCCCTCCTTTTTAAATAATTCTGATTCGAGATAATCCAGATTAAGCTCGTCTGCTTTAAAAGAATATTTCCCTTTTCCCAGTTTTTTAATTTTAACACCAAGGTTTCCAAGAATCTCAATTAATTTATTGACATCTCGAATATCTGGGATGTTCTCAATAACGACTTCCTCTGGAGTTAATAATACAGCGCACAGAATTTGAAGCGTCTCATTTTTAGCACCTTGAGGACGAATCTCCCCCTTTAGTTTGTGTCCTCCTTCAATTTGAAAAGTTGCCATGAATTACCGTAAAAAGATTAATAGCGCTTCCTATTTGAATTTCTGTTATTCGAACTACTTTTGTAATTCTTTTTGTTTGATGATGGTCCGGAATTTGAGACAAAACGTTTCTTTGTTTTTAACAATTCCGTAGCGTCAACTAATTCGTCGGTGCTTTCCTTATAATCAATCTTACCATCAGAAAGCTCGTAAAGGTGATTAAAAATAACTCTATCATCAACAGTATCTTTATTCCAATTTAAAAAGCATTTCTTCATATGATTAGCGATCGTAATAATGAGACCGTCTCGCTTATCGCCCTCTTCCCAAGTTACTGCAACATCAATCATCCTTTTGATATTATTTCCGTAAAAACGATACCTAGGAAAATTCTGAGGATACTTTAACGGCTCCGGTCTTTCTGCTAACTCCTCCCTAGTAGGAATTGGAAATGGAGATTCTACATCGAGTTTAAAATCTGATATTATAAACAACTGATCCCATAGCATCGGTTGAAAATCAGGGACATCTCTTAAATGTGGATTTAAATTACCCATTACTGCAATTATGCTCTTGGCAATTTTATTCCGTTCCACAGAATCCTCTGTTGCAACGGCTTGATCTACCATTTTTTGCATGTGGCGGCCATACTCGGGTATAATCAACTTAGGGCGCTCTGTATTGTACTCTATATCTTCAATCAAAATGTATATTTTTAAGGGGGTATTGTATTTCTGAAGTAATTAAGAACGCAAAATACTAAATTTATAAAGAAATAACACCCTCTACACTAGAAACTTCAAGATATTTAG
>JBLHIC010000155.1:0-3930 GCA_047614245.1 Flavobacteriaceae bacterium | reverse complement strand
AGGTGACCGATACAATCTCCTTTTTTGATTTTATCACCAACCTTAAACACCTGAATACTTGCAACTGAAAGATGTCCGTGTAGGGTGTAAAATGTGAGGTTGTCTTCGGTGTGTTTTAGTATTATAAGTCCCCCGTATTCTTTGAATCCTGCGTCATTGGTCGCTGTGAAAATTTCACCATCAAACATGGCGTGAACAGGTGTAGATTCTGGCAACCAAAAGTCTATACCAAGATGATAAGTTCTGCTTTCTGGGCCATTATTTCCTTCTTTATCGTATGCCTTAGATGTATAAATCGGACGTGGTTCACAGTAACCACCAGCAATTAATTTTGCGGGGTTTTTATTCTGAAGTTGGTCTATCTTAAACTGAAAAAGCTCCAAATCGTTGAAATCCGATTTACTTCCCATCCAAGTACTAGAAACCTTTAAATCGAGCAGTTCAATTTCTTCTTTCTCTGCTCCATTGGGCGAAGTTTCAGAAGATAAAAACGAAGGAAATAAATCTGAAAAGTTCAAGCGTCTAGTTGCTGTCCAATTTTTAAAAGTCTCTTCTGAAGGATGTGGGTTAAAACTGCAGGCATCACGGAAGCAATAACGAGCAAATTCTTCATTTATAGCAAACCATTTATGAAGTAATTTCCAAGCTGGTTTTTCACTTATTAGATGATATTTATTGGTGGGGTCTTCAAGTTTTCGTAAGGCAGAACTGGTTACTGTTGTTATTAATCTCATGGCAACCAAGGAATACATACAATCAAGCTCTCTATCTGTAATTTGATAGTTCTTGTTGTAACCTTTAATCACGTCCAAAGCTGCTTCCAGCGGATCTTGGGTGTCCATAATAGCATAGGCTAGTAATATGGCAAGATCGTTTATAGTTTGCGTCTGAACTGCATCTCCAAAATCAATAAATCCGATTATTTTAGGGGCTTTAAGGTCTTCTGAAACAATAATATTATAATCATTAAAGTCACCGTGAATAATTGACCTTGGAAGGTTATTATAGATCGGTTGAATTTCTGAAAAACGCCTTTGAAAATAGGTCACCTGCTCTTTTTCTTTCTCTGAAAATAGTTCTAAGTGATCTAATGTCCAACTTGAATCGGCAAGGTCCCAATTAGAGCTTCGTTGAGCAACTTCATTATTAAAACCCTTCAGGGCTTCTGTAATTTTTCCGGCCTTTTCTCCCAGATCAAATCGTAACGACTCCGTTTTAGGATTAATATGGGCCCATAGTCTTCCTTCAACCCAACTCAACAATCTCACATCCCGTTTTTCTCCGGCTGCTGATTTAATCGTGTCTGACAATTCATAATCTAAGTTATAGATAACGCGTGGTGATTGGCATTCTAAGTTTTTGGAAGTGATATGAATCAGGATTTCATTCTGAAAAGTGATATACTTCTCATCTGCTTCAGGTTTTGAAATCTTTAGAATAAATGACTCACCTGCCGTTGAAAGGAGCTTAAAGTTTTCGTCGTCGTAACCAGGCAATATTGTTGCTTTCGCTGCTATTCCATAGTTGTCTAGGGCGATTTTTTCTGCTTCGGAAACTGATATCATTGTCAAAAATATATTTCAATTAAAATTAAGAAAATCATTTCACTGGGAGACCTTGTCGAGGCTTTTAGTGGTAATATTTAAATCAAGATCCCAGATATATTTTTCCTCGGGTTGGAGGGTCTTTAAGCCTACACCACTGTTAAAGGCATTTGCTATACAGGTCATGGGCTCTATCGCTATTGATTGCTTATCCGATGGGGTATAAATTTGTAAATAGCAATCTTCCGGTGTCCGCATTTGCAATTCATAGAGCGCTGTTCGCAATCTTATCTCAGGGCGTACTAAATGATATGCATTATCTAATGAGGCTTTATCAATTTGAAGAAGACTCTTATCGCGTTGTTCGAAACCATTTGGAATAAGTCTTTCAGTATTCGTATATGCTTTATCAGCCAAAAATTCGAGTGTGTTGTCCTTGATACTATTTAATTGAAAATAAGGATGCCAGCCCAAACCAAAAGGAAAGGCACGATCGCCTCTATTCTCTACACTGAATTGAACCTGAATATGATGTTTTGAAAATATAAAGTTGATTCCGAACGAATAATTGAATGGAAATGCTTGTTCTCCATCACTGTTAAATTCGAGTTTAAGCGCGTTGTTCGTAATACGAACGACTTCAAACGGTTTATCATTTATAAAACCGTGAATTGCGTTTTTAGTTTCTGAATTATTTAATGGAAATTTATAAGGCTTTCCTTCAAAAGTATAATGACCATCTTCTAATCGATTTGGAAAAGGGAAAAGTACCGCCGATTGATATTTAACCAAATAATCTGAAATGCCACTATCGTCAAAGGAGATGCCTTTTATGATATTGATATCGTCGATGATAAGTTCTTGAATACTCCCGCCTAAATTGGGAAAGACCTTGCACGAGAAAAACCTTTCTGAAAAATGAAAATGATCTAAAAGAGAATTTTCACTACTTATTTTTTTATAGATCATTAATTGAGATAAGAAAAGTTCGGTTTTCTATTACTGTACAATGAAAGTAAATAGAAAACCGAACTTAACCAAGAGACTAGAGTATACTTTTCTGCTTTTTATAAAAGGCATCTGCCTGTAGTTGCATTAATTCACGAGCTCTTTTACGTTTGTAATCGTACAATTCCTGCTCTTCAGCAATGTCTGCGTAAACACGGTTGTTAACTTCGCGATCTGTCGTAACTAGCACCTCACGTTGTGTTTTTTGTTGTGCCACCCAAGAAGCTAAAGCACTTTCCTGCTCTTCCAGTTTTAAATCATAAGCCCCTTTAGGAGATAATAATTTGGCTAATATGGGAGAGGTTTCGATGGCCAGAAATAACATAAATATAAAGAACGAAGGAAGCCAAGGGAGTTTATCCAAGGCGTTTACCCTAGCCATTAATCCATCGAAGCCGTCAATTATTGGTTGGGTTTCAATGACTTTCCCTTGATATTCAGAAGATAAAATTGCGATTTGAGTCTCTATCTCGGTAATTTTAGCCGCATTCGTGGTTCTAAGTTCTTGCAATGCTACAAGTTCTGCATCATGTTTGTCTCTTTTTTCTTGATAGACGGGTCCTTTCCCTAAAAGCTCTGTGCCTAGGCGACCTTCTGCTTCGCCAATATAAACGTTGTAAAGTTCATTCACCACTGTTTCCTTATCAGTAATTTCTTTCTTTAGAGATGCTGCAGTGGAAGTTAGTGCTTCGATGGAAGGAGTATATTGCAGCGCCAACTGATCCTTGTTTTCTAAGGTCATAACGTTTTTTTCTTCTAGCAGCACCTGATTGATCTCTTTTTCAAAAATTTTCATTTCAAGAGGTTTTGCGATCACAATAGCGATAATAATCGCTAATAGAATCCGAGGTGAGGCTTGCAGTAATTCATCAAAAAAGCTATCTCTTTTTTTAATTGTTGAAACAATAAATCGATCTAAATTGAAAATAAGTAGGCCCCAAATTATACCAAAGAAAATCGCAGTGATATAGTTGTCGAATACGGTATAAAGAGCATAGGCAGCTGCAATTGTAGCCATGACTGCTGTAAAAAAGACGGTAGCACCAATACCGGCGAATTTGGTTTGCTCTCCCGGGGAGCATTCATCTAAGATTTTGGTATCGCCACCAGAGCAAAAAATAAAAAAGCGTTGTAACATAGAATGATTGTTTTTGATTGACAGACTATTAGAACGTTGTATCTCATTAAATGTTACAAAAAAGCCCCGATAATTCGAGGCTTTTTGTAATTAGTTTGTTCGGAGTTACTTTTTAATTGTAACCTCGTTTTTGGTAATTTTCACAATTGGATTGCTGTTTTTGAACTTCTCTGTTTCAACAGTCAAGTTTTTATTTTTTTTAAATATGTCTATGGCTTTGTCCGATGAAACCCTTTTACC
>JBLHIC010000154.1:0-4055 GCA_047614245.1 Flavobacteriaceae bacterium | reverse complement strand
AGGTTTATATAATAGTGACAGGGAGCAGCAACTAAATTTAAAGAGTATTTTTGAAGATGTTTCTAGTAAAACCAATAACATATGTAATCAAATTATCAATGGCATTAGTCACCATTATGTTACTACAAAATCCATCAAGAAAGAAAAAGGTGTCACTGAATCGAAATTCGATGAGGTAGAAATGATTTTTAAGGCCAATAAAATAAAGACTGATGGAAACCTTAGGTGGATAAAGGTTGTTTTTCCAAGAATAATAAGCAATAACGTTTTAAAGAATGTGTATTGTTCGTTGAATTCTTTTCCGGCTATGAATAGAGAGCTAAATGGCTTTACGAGCCAAATTAAAGAGTATATAAATATTCTTCCAATCAAGACCGAAGATTTATTTTTCGACATGAAATCTATGGTGAATACGGAAGGAAAAGCTTATAAAGCGAGGAGTAAGGGCAACTCTGGTACAGATAAAGGAACCTTCGTGATGAGAAGTAATAATGTAGGGAAATTGGACAAGCGAAAGGCCAAAGAGTACATTGTTCATTTAATTGAATTATTGAAAGACGAAAGTGCTTCATTTTCTTTCTTGAACAATGACTTCTTGCATGCTAATCTTAAAGGTTTAAATCAACTCATCTCATTATTAGACAAGAAAGTCTCTGAAACTTCGAATGAGATAACCCAAACGAGTTATGTGACGTTAAAACCTTATAAACCCCTAGAAAATCTAATTGTAGAGTATTGGACGACTACTGGGCGTGCTGCCAACAATATTAAATCGGGAAGTGATTTGACCCTACATAAAGGAGTTGGTGTGAAGCCTAGAAATAGTTACTTTATGACTACTAGTCATAGTGGAAAGGATGATTTAAGTATGCAAGACAGGCTTAATTCGTATAGAAGATCTTTATTGTCAAGAGATAAGATTGTCACAAAGGAAGATGTGAAGGCATTATGTCATGAGCTATATGGAGATAAAATTGCTCATGTTGCAATTGAGAAAGGATATAGAAAGGAGATTAGTCTAAATAAAGGACTTGTTCAATGCATAGAGATTGTTTTAACTCCTAACAAGCAAATCACTGCGGTTAAAGAAGAATGGGATACCATAAATAGTAATTTATTGTATTTTTTAGAAAAAAATTCAGTAAATGTGTTTCCATATAAAATAAAAATACTAAATTAATTGACTGTTTTGTCGTTAATAGATTTAGTAGAATGATTAATTGAACGCACTTAATAAGTATAGATATGAGTAAAAATAATACTGAGTCAAAGCATATAGATAAGTTAGTGATTTATCTATTCATAGGAGCGTTTCTTCTTTCGGCCGGTGTGATGGCATTCCGAATTACGAAAGATGCAAGCTGTGCAGAAGTTTTTTTTACCTACGATTCGAGTAACTTTAGAGCCGGCGATGCTGTAAGTTTCAATGACAAAACTGAAGGGGCTAAAGAATGGAGTTGGGAATTTGGTGACAGCACTGAAGTTGATTATATCAAAGATCCGACGCATTTTTACAAGAAAGCTGGGGTTTATGAGATTAAATTGATGGTAAATGGATTTTGTGAAAAATCAAAAGAAATTACTATTACGGAAAGAGTAATTACAAGAGATTCAACGAAATATCCTGTATTTGTATTACAAAAAACCATTAAGGTCGGTGAAACCTTGACAGTAAAAGATGAAACTGAAAATGCAGATACCTGGGAATGGAGGTTTGGAGATAATTCTAGTGTAGATTCCAAAGAGATATCGGCCCAATATGTATATGCAGAACCTGGGCTTAAAACGGTAAGTCTTATCGTTAATGGATTGGATGAATACCAGATGAAAAAGAAAATTGAGGTAATACCAATTGGAGGTGAAAAATCCAGAATTACAGAAATAAGAAAGAGACAAAAAAGAGGGTGGGATATTCCAGATAAAGCGCCAAGTTCTGAAAAAGAAGGAGTTGTACAAGAGAGAAATGGGGGGATTGAACCTCTTCCTGTTCCATTAATTACTGAACGATTGTTCGCATTACAATTGGTGGAGATCGCTAAAGAAAGAGTTAAGCCACAAGCGCTTGGTAAAAAGTATTTCTGCGGAGAGCTTGATATGCCAATATATGTAAATACTAAAAAGACTACATTTTTGGAGTTCTGTGAGGGTATAAAAGGAAAAAATAAACTCAAAGACCTAGAAGTTGAGCTAATTCGAGGTAAATCACCCGAAAATTGTATACAGAAAATGATAATTAAGTACAAAAGAGGATGGCTTTAAAATATAAGAAGGGGAAATTATGAAATCGAACAATAAAAATAATTATAGAGTCAATTGGATTGATGGCATGAAGATCAATAAAAATCATTTTATTGAATTTGAAAAGTCCTTTTTGGAAATTGTTAAGCAATCTGAGCGCAAAAACTGCAATCCAACTAACTTTGGATTGTTACCGGAGTATTCTGAGGCTGGGAGCTCTATGGATGTTTCCATATCAGTGGATGGGCAGGATTCTATTGAAGTAGTCTTGAATACCTGTAGAGCCATTACACTAGGAGGATATCAGATTGATATTAATAAGGATACAAAAAGTATCTTGGAGCAATCCGGCTTTATCTTAAAACAACAATACGAAATTAATAAAGAAGAAAAAGAATGGTATGTTGTGCTTTCTGTAAACCCTTTTGTTAGAGTCCCTGTAGGGAATGCTGACCCGAGTGAAGAACCACCGCGCCATCCATTTGTTTTTCCTGAATATAAATTGGACGTTTTACCGAAGAGTGAAACCTCTAATCAGGAGATGGGGTTATATCATCTTACTATTGGAAAAGTTATTTTAACAGATGGGAAGCCTTCAGTTGATACCGACTTTATTCCACCGTGCAGATCGGTTCAGAGTCATCCGGACTTAACATTTACTTATAATGAGATTGGTACGTTTTTGAATCAGATGGAAGCATTTTCTGTTCATATCATTCAGAGAATACATCAGAAAAAACAGACCAACGATTTGGCAAAAATGGCGCTTTACCTTGCTGAACAAGTAATGCATTACCTCAATGCATCGATTGCCGAATTTAGATTGAAAGATAAATATGAACCACCAATTATGATGATTTCAAAAATGGTGAACCTTGGAAGGGTCATTAAGAGTAGCCTTGATGTCTTTGCGGGAACTGGTAAAGAGGATTTCTTAAATTACCTTACAGATTGGTGCGATCTTAATCAGGGAGCCTTTGAGAATGTGTTGATAGAAACTATTGATTTGAATTATGTTCATACTGATATTAATTTGTCATTAACAAGGGTATCTTCCTTTACCAGATTGATGTTATCCTTATTTAAAAAATTAAATGAACTAGATTATATTGGTAAAAAATCGGATTCTGGTATCTTTGTCAAAGAAGAAGTCGTTGAAAATACGGAAGTAAAGAGTAGAAGGAGCTTCCTGTTAGATTAATAAAATATATCAAAAAAAAATAAAAAAAGCATTGCCATACTGTAAATATTAAAGAATATGAAACCAAATAATAGTAAAGAAAGAAGAATTAGTTTTTTTAAATTTTTAGCACTTTTCTTAGTTACCGTGGGAATGATTGTTAGTGCGGTCTTTTTTAGCTATCAAATTCCTAAAAAGGAAAATGCTGAGTTAAGAGCACGTAACATAGTCTTGGAAGACGGTATGGTATTTCAAAAGAATTTTTACAGTGAAATGCGGGTTTTGAAGAGTATGCTTGACTCTCTAGATGTACCAGGAGCGAATATACCATTTGAAGGATCCAAAATATTAAAAAAATTGGCTACGCTTGAAGAATCGATACCAACAAAAGATGATACCCATCTATATGACATGCATCAAAAAATAATTACACTTCTTTCAGATTTGCAAATGGTAAAGGAAGCCCTATATGAATCAAGAGATGACAAAGCGGAAATTGAAGAATACAAAGAGGCTCTTGACGATTGTAATGATGATCTTGAGCAACTCCGCAGGGAATTACGCCTAAAATAATTAACTAAATCAATTATAGATTACAAAACGCATTAATTTCTAATGCGTTTTTTTTAGTTCTAAT
>JBLHIC010000153.1:0-4105 GCA_047614245.1 Flavobacteriaceae bacterium | reverse complement strand
TATATCGTCTGAAGGACTAAAAGTAATTAAAACTTTAAATGATAAACTGAATGATACGCTGCACAGACAAATAAACCAGTGTTCATACTTATTATTTAGTTCGAGCTGAAGACAGAGATTGAATAATTTTTATTCAAAATTGAACACTTTTTTTGTCGTTCCATCATTGTAAATATAGATCAATAGAGTGTTTGGAAGTTCTAAGGTTTCCCTCCCCATAAGGTCGACTATTTTGACCAATACAGGAGTGGCGGTTTCCCTTTCTATTGCGGAGACATTGACAAGATTGAAATTACAGTCCTGAAGAAAATAGTCAGGGGTCTCGTATTCCGCATAACAAAGCATTCCGACGTAACAATCTCCAGAGGTGTTAGCATTGGGGGTTAAAGGATTAAAAAGACCCGTTGAGGCTCCAATTCCCTCTATGACATACTTATTATTACTAATAAATCGTTTTCTATAATTATCAAATACAAGTAAAGAGTCGATCTCATTGATGATTCTACCCGCAGGATCAGAAGGAAGAAAAGGTCCGTCAGGTTGGGGGAGCGTATCGCCAATGGATAAATTAAAGTCATAGGCCAAATACTCAGATACTGATTGTAAACCACGAAGCAGAAAAACTTGTTTCTCATTTTCCCTTAATGCACCGAAATAACGCTCGTAGTAATTCACAGATTCAGTACACCACTGTCCTCCAGCTGAACCTTCTTCATCTTTAATCTTGATATAAACTTTGGAATATTGAAAGCTGCCAATGGTGGTGTCACCGTCTATTTTATAACTTTTGGTATAGCTCTCGAAGCAGCTAAAATCTGTGCAACTGTATAGGTCTATCCACGCGTCGGAGGAATCAGTTGTTGAGATAAAAGGAACATAGACTTGCGCTTGCAGTCCGATTGGAAGAAGAAGTAAACAAAAAAGAAAATTTTTCATAAGATTGTCTTAAAGTTGAACGAGGAATTAATACTATCTGAACAGCGCTTTTCCAAAAATAGCGCAAAAACAACATCACTTTCCGATACAGAAAGTAATTATCCTCTACCATTAAGGCTTTAGAAGGTTTTCATTCAAGTAGGACACAAAATAAACTCAGAGTTTGATTGAAAACATGAAAGATTGACTTTGTCGATAGAAAAATATTTTGTGTGGTGGCTTGCCACATGTAAATCAACTTTCAGAGCTAACCATCATTTCGGCTCCTTACTTTAATCATGTTTCCGAAGATTAGTATTGGTTTTTTGGAGAGGATTATTTTCTCGAAGCAGAAAACCCGCATTGGGTGTAAGCGATGTTATAACTTTTTTTAAGGATGAGGAAAACTACCCCTGTTCGCATCACTTTACATTATGCCAAAATCAATCATATAGACATTAAGCAGTACCTTCCCCGCTAATAATTTTAAATGATGAGAATTTGTTGTTTAGTGTGTTTTTTGATTCTTGCTTCTTTCTTGAGTAGAAGTCAAAATGCTATAGATACAAGTTCATATGAGTATCATCTAAACCTTGGGCAAGAATACAACTTGGCGTATCAATTTCCTGAAAGCATTAAGGAAATTGAAGTTGCAATTAGCATAGCAAAAAAAGAGCACAACCTTGAGAGACAATTAAATGCTGAAGTTTCACTTGCCGAATTAATGCGTAGAACACAAAATTATCTTACTGGGCTGGATATATTATATGCGCAGGATGAATACAAAAAGCATCCTAAAATCCATGTGAGAAGATTAGGACGTATGGCTGCCCTTTACTCAGAAGGAGCTTTCTTTCCTGAAACTTTTTCAAGTGATGTGGATGTTGAAGATTCAATCAAGGCATTTTTAAAAGAGGCAATTACAATAAGTGTAATTAATAATTTTGAAGATGAAGAAGCAGGTCTAAGTAATGAGTTGGGCTCATTTCTTAGGCGAAAAGAAAATCTGAAAGAATCACTTCCATATTTACGGAGATCTGCAGAGCTTTATATGGAATTGAAGGATACAGTAAATTATGTACGTCCGATGATGCGACTTATGGAGAATTGTATACTGTCCTCTAATATGCAACGCTTTGATTCAATTGCTGAAGGGCTTCTCTTAATAACAAATGGTAAGGGATGGTATGCTCTCGAAGCAGAGTTGTATAAAGTTGTTGGTGGAGGGTATTTGCATCGAGGTGATTCTCTTGAGTACTATAAAATGTTGTTAAAGTCTGCTCAAATCGGTGCGGAATTTAATAAGCTAATGCATTCAGAAAAATTGGCGTCAATTGAAGTGCGTTTTGACACAGAAAAATATCAAAGAGAAGCAGCTGAATCCAAATTGGAATCAACGCAGAAATCAAAACAATTGGGAAAGGATGCCCAGGAAATAAAGGTGTTAATGTACCTTCTAATGGCTTTAGCAGTTGTGCTTTTCGGGTCAGGTATATTTATTATAAGAGAGCGTAATAGTAAGCGCAAAGTCAATGAGGCTAATTCTGATCTCCAATTAGCTAATGAGAAGTATGAACTACTCATGATAGAGAGTAATCACAGGATTAAAAACAATCTCCAAATGATAATCTCTCTCCTAGAGTATAGTAGTGATGATGTTGTGGAAAATGGAGAGAAAGCTCTAAAACGCATTTCATCAAAAATCGAAACCATAGGGGCTCTGCACAAACATTTGAACGAAAATGTGCATTTCGAAAAGGTCAGGGTAGATAGGTTCTTTGATGAGATTTTAAATTTATATCAAGACATATCATCATCTCAGCTTAAGATTACAAAGGATGTTCAATCACTTGATATGAAAAATGAGCGAATTATCTATTTGGGACTTATATTGAACGAATTACTTTCCAATACAATTGAGCACAATGAATCCGCAGTTAAACAAGTGAAAGTTGAAGTAATTTCTTTTAATGACACCTATAAATTTAGGTACTGCGACAACTCTTCCCTACAGGAAAATAATTTAGATGGAATGGGAAGTACGCTCATAAAAAAACTCGTTCGACGCGTTGGAGGAAAAGACTTTCAAATCAATAAATCAAACGGAACATACGAATTCAAATTCAATGGCTAGAATTGTAATTATAGAAGATGAATTGTTCGCAGTTGAACACTTGATGAAAGTTGTGAAGGGCCTGAATCATGAAGTTGTTGGAGATTATTACAGCGGAGAAGAGTTTTTAGAGAATACAGATTGGAACTTTGATATCGCTGTCATTGATGTTTTTTTAGCAGAAGAATTAACGGGAATTGATTTAGCCAAAGAAATGAATAAGCGCCAAAAATCATTTATATTTTTAACAGCCAATAAGGATTCTAAAACACTTGTTGAAGCGGCAAAACTTCGGCCATCTGCATATTTAACGAAACCCTTTCAAGTAAATGACGTGACAGCAGCCTTGGAAATTGCAAGTGCCAATAACGGAGAGCAAAAACAAAAATCGTATTTACAGTTCTTAACCAGGAACGACCTTACAATAGAGCCGTTGACTCAGCGCGAATTAGATATTTTAAAGTCTTTAGTAGAAGATCTGTCCAATGTTGAAATCGGAGAAACACTTTTTATTTCTTCCAATACTGTGAAATATCATGTCCGGAACATTTATCAGAAGATAGAAGTGAGTTCAAGAGACGAGCTTTGCCAGAAAGTTCGCCTTTTTCTCCATTCGTGATATTCTAAGCGCTTTCTTTTCGTTAGGGGTGGGAAATACTACCCGCTTTAAATTCCAATGTGCTACTTATCAGTTGTACTTTAGGTTTCTATACATCACTACTTATGAGAAAATACTGCGGTAAAGTGCTAGATGAACAAACAGCCACAGAGAGAATATTGGTTTTATTTGATGTTGTGGAAAGTTGGGTGAATGTTTATGACAAAGAACCCCCACTAAACATTGACGTGTTAGCAAAGGACGAAGATGGGTTCATTCATTTAACACAATGGATGCCTAGTTCTGTCATATTCGCCTGTCAAGGTAAAAAAGATTCGTCTTTTAATTGGCAATGGAAAAACATCTAATTCTCCAAAATTAAGAAATTAATCTTAAGCCTAACAAAGCGCTATCAAATCCCCCATCAATAGCTATCAGGTCGTTCATGATAAGTAACTTAGTTTAATTTGATTGGATGA
>JBLHIC010000152.1:0-4148 GCA_047614245.1 Flavobacteriaceae bacterium | reverse complement strand
GCTGGTATTGTTGATGAACATTCTCATATAGCGGCCTTATCGATTAACGAAGGCGGTCATAACTCATCGGCTGAAGTATCGATTGAAGACGTTATAGACCCTGAAGATGTTGATATTTATCGCAATCTTGCCGGCGGTGTGACTTCGATTCAAATTTTACACGGATCAGCAAATCCAATTGGTGGACAGTCTGCCATAATCAAGTTAAAATGGGGTGAAACTGCAGATAAATTAATCTATAGTAACAGTCCGAAATTTATAAAATTTGCACTCGGTGAAAATGTAAAACAATCCAATTGGGAAAGTTATAATCGTTTTCCTCAAACTAGAATGGGTGTTGAACAATTATATGTGAATTACTTCAATAGAGCCAGAGCTTATGATACGGAGAAGAAAAGTGGGCGGCAATATCGTTATGACGAAGAAATGGAAGTATTGGCTCAAATTTTAAATGGGGAACGTTTTATTAGTTGCCATTCATATGTTCAAAGTGAAATTAATATGTTGATGAAGGTTGCCGAGCGTTATGATTTTAGAGTGAATACGTTTACACACATTCTCGAAGGATATAAAGTTGCCGATAAAATGAAAGAACATGGAGTTGGCGCTTCTACTTTCAGTGATTGGTGGGCTTATAAATTTGAGGTCAACGATGCCATTCCTTATAATGCTGCAATTATGAGTAAACAAGGTATTACCGTCGCGATTAATAGTGATGATGGTGAAATGTCAAGACGACTGAACCAAGAAGCGGCTAAAACGGTAAAATATGGTGGGATGTCCGACGAAGAAGCTTGGAAAATGGTAACTATTAATCCTGCAAAATTACTCCACATCGATGATCGCGTGGGAAGCATCAAAGAAGGTAAAGATGCCGATTTAGTTTTATGGAGTGATCACCCACTATCGGTGTATGCAGTTGCTGAAAAAACACTGATAGAAGGAGTTGTTTATTTCGACAAGGAGCAAGATGCTCAGAATAGAATTGCTATTAAGTCAGAAAAAAACAAACTGATTAACATGATGCTGAAGGAGAAAGATGGTGGTGGAAAAACCAAACCTCCGAAGAAAAAAGGAAATAAGAACTTTGATTGTGAAACCATAAACTAGAACAACGATGAAAACAATTAAACAAATAATACTTGCGATTTTAGTACTAGTTGGATTACAAAGTATTGCACAACAGACCCCAGCGGCAGATCAGAAAGAAATAATAACTATAACAGGAGCAACGGCTCATCTTGGAAATGGCTTGACAATCGAGAACAGTGTTCTTGTTTTTGAAAATGGTAAAATTATCGCTATTGGTGATATGACTACTTCAAAGCAAGGTCGTGAAATAAACGCAGCGGGAAAACATATCTATCCAGGTTTTATTGCACCGGCAAAAGCATTGGGTTTAATAGAAGTAAACGCAGTTCGTGCGAGTAATGATGATGATGAGATTGGAGATTTCATTCCAAATGTTCGGAGTTTAATAGCGTATAACGCAGAAAGTAAGGTCGTGGAGTCAATGCGTCCCAATGGTGTATTACTAGGTCAAATTGCGCCTCAAGGTGGAAGAATTTCAGGAACGTCATCAATCGTTCAATTTGACGCTTGGAACTGGGAGGATGCTGCAATAAAAGTTGATGATGGAATTCATTTACGCTGGCCTAATAGCTTTCGACGAGGTCGCTGGTGGATTGGAGAACCAAGAGGTTTCCAACCAAATAAGAATTACGAAAAACAATTGGATGAGATAAAAGCATTTATCGCGAATTCAAAGGCCTATAGTAGAGACTCGGCTTCAAAAAATGAGAGCTTCAACGAAATGAAAGGTCTATTTGATAGCTCAAAAAAGCTTTATGTATACGCAGATGGCGAAAAAGAGATTATAGATGCAATCACTGCTCTAAAAGAAAGTGGAATAAAAAGTATTGTTTTAGTTGGTGGATATGAAGCATATAAAGTCATTCCGTTTTTAAAACAGAACGATATCCCTGTTTTGGTGCAGCATACACACAGCCTTCCATCAAAACCAGATGATGATTATGACCTTCCTTACAAACTGCCTAAACTATTGACAGACGGAGGCTTATTAGTTGGCTTAGAAAATAGTGGCACATCAAATTTTCAAACCAGAAACCTTCCTTTTTACGCGGGTCAAATCGTTGGACAAGGAATGGACAAGGAAACTGCTTTACAACTCATAACCGGTAATACTGCAAAAATCTTGGGAATTGATGATTTCTACGGAACATTGGAAGTTGGTAAAAGTGCTACTTTATTTATTTCTGAAGGGGACGCCTTAGATATGAGAACAAATTTACTCACCCACGCCTTTATTGATGGCCGTGAAATTTCTTTGGAGACACATCAGACTGAATTATGGAAGCGATATGAAGAAAAATATTCTAGAGATTAATTGCCGTACTTTTATATCGCGGTAGTTACAATCTAAAACTCATAGTTTATTTCTTTATATTTAGCATTGTAAAAATCCCCAAGAACAGATTCCATGACAAAATATAATCCACTAGATGATCATTACTTGGTTATTGGTGCCGGTCCGGTAGGGTTGGCAATGGCAAAATCCCTGAAAACAGCAAACCTCCCCTATCACCAAGTTGAGGCAGACGATGATGTTGGTGGTAATTGGTATCATGGCACCTATAAATCGGCACATATACTATCGGCACGCAAAGTAATGGAATATCCAGACTTCCCTATGCCAGAAGATTATCCAGATTTTCCTAGTAGCTCTCAAATGTTGACATATTATAGAGCATACACTAAGGAAAACAACTTAAGAGAAAGTATTCAGTTTGAGACTAAAGTAGTTTATATAAATCCCATAGAAAATGATCTCTGGAAAGTGAGTTTCGAAAACGGGGTTACAAAAATTTACAAGGGCATTATGGTATGTAATGGCCATCACTGGAGTAAACGTTATCCGATGTATGAAGGTGCTTTTAAAGGAGAATCTTTTCACTCAAAGGAATATAAAACTACTGAGCAAATAAAAGACAGGACAGTACTCGTTATTGGATCAGGAAATTCTGCCTTTGACATCGCTTCTGAATGTGCTAGAGTGAGTAAAAAAACATACTTAAGTGTACGCCGTGGGATTTGGATTTTTCCAAAAACATTTATGGGGAAACCGTTAGCTGCTTTGCAAGTTCCAAAGCTACCAGATTGGCTTCAAGAGGGCTTGGTAAAAGCAATGCTTAAGGTTACCATTGGAAGTTATAAAGAATACGGTTTACCAAAACCAACAACCAAAGTATTTGATCGACATCCGACTGTAAATACCGAAACCTTGATGCATGTAAAGCATGGTCGAATTAAAATTAAAGGAGCTGTTTCTAAACTTCAAGAGTCTAAGGTAGTTTTTGAAGATGGCTCTATTGAAGAAATAGATACAATAGTTTACGCAACTGGTTTCGATACAAGCTATCCGTTTTTACCAAAACAAATGAATCGGGTTGAAAAAAATCACGTAAAAGTTTATGGTCTTAGTATGTATGATGACTATAAAGGAATTTACTTAGTAGGCTGGATGCAGCCCCGTGGTGGCGTAGGTTCATTAATAGCGCCTTATGCCGAATTATTAGTTAATTTGGCAAAAGTTCAAGACAAGATTTCCTGCCCTGTAGGAATGGTACTTAGAGAAATGGGTGAACCCTTGCCCACAACCCACCTTATGGGCGGAGGTGTGGTCCTAAAATGGATTACTAAGATGAACAAGCGTATTGGCAAAATTGAAAATAAAGGCAAAAAACTTGATCTTCAACTCAAAGGCTTTACAAATAAGACTTTAAATGGAGTGGAACAAGCAAAGATGAAGGATATGCAAATATTTTAGTCCGAAGTATTATGAACGACAATAAAAAAGAAAAAGAAGAACTCAAATCGCAGGTTAATAATCCATTGCATGGGGTTAAACTAGTTGAAATTTTAGAATATTTAGTTGAAAAACACGGCTGGGAATCTCTAGGGGAAAGAATTAATATTCGTTGTTTTAAAAGCGACCCATCTATTAAGTCAAGTCTTACCTTTTTAAGAAAAACTCCTTGGGCTAGGGATAAGGTTGAGTATTTATATCTCCGGACAATTAAAAAAAGTTCAAAATAATAGCGATTTAACTGTCAATAATAAAGCTCGCA
>JBLHIC010000151.1:0-4150 GCA_047614245.1 Flavobacteriaceae bacterium | reverse complement strand
CCTCGCCAACCATACTCTTCCATTATGCAGTAGATTAGAGTTGTGGTTATAGCTATAAACCCATAAAGGTGTGAGTCCAAATCGAATTCATTTTTCACCCCAATGATTGTTAAAATTATTATTGGAATGATTGCCATTAAGAGGGCTTTTGATTTTGATGTGCCGAAAAGGGTTATCTCTATTTTTCTATGTCTTTTCAAAAGAGGAATAACGATTAATGCACCTATAATTACACCACTTCCTTCTAGTAAAAAAGTGGTTAGTATAAAGATCCATGTTGGTAATTGTTCTAATTCTGGTTTGAGTTCAAAAACATCAAACCTAAAAATATTCGATATTGTTATAGCGATTAAGAGAAATAGCCCTATTCTTTTGCAATTGATATGTTCATTCATTTTTCTAATTAATATTTATTGAGGATATAAAAATATAGGAATGATTAGATTTTGAAAATTTATATTTACCGAATTGTAGTTTATAAGCGATCAGTTGTATTAATTTCATCAATAATAAATTGGAAATAATTCTTCTGTAATTTCCTTGAAATACTAAAGTAGAGTAATGCTAAGGCTCAGATATACTGTCAACTAAAAGCTTAAAACTTCTAAAATCATTTCACTTTTAACTTTATTGAAAAATTCCAAAACCCTTTAGGTTCTATTAAAACGTATAACGTTGCTCTTCTGTTGAAGATGCCGTTAGTAACTGGTTAAAAGTTCTAATGTTATCAAAATTGCGGGTAATTTCTCCGGATACGGCAATTCCAGAAACACCCGTTTCTAATATATCAGTAACATCTTCTGTTGTGATGCCTCCAACACCAATAATTGGAGTTCCAGTTTTCAATACGTCAGTAATTGCAGTATAACCATTTAAACCTAATGCCGGAGGCGCAATATCTTTAGTTGCTGTTACTCTAAAAGGCCCTAAACTAATATAATTTACCCGTTTATCAAGCAGTGTTTCACAATCCTGAATAGTATTTGCTGTCCCCCCAATAATCTGCCAAGTGTATAAAAACTTTCTAGCTATAATAGGGCAGGTGTCTGTTTTTCCTAAATGGATACCGTCCGCTTTAACTTCTTTTGCTATTTTATAATGATCATTAATTATTAATCTGGTTTGAAAATGAGATGTGATTTCTCTAGCCTCTTGTGCAAATTTCAAAAGTTTCTTTTCTGAAACATTTTTTAATCGCAATTGCACCAATTCTGCACCAGATGTACAAGCTTTTTGAATGTTTTCAAGATGCTCTTTGGAAGAACTTCCCTGTGATATATAATGCAGCTTTGGTATCATCGTGTCTTAGTTTATAGTAATGGATATCACTTATTTCCAGTAAAATAGAAACAAATCCGATTTAAATCAGCATTGTGATAGATCTTTCCTCTTTCAGTGCATCGGTTTATCCTCTTAAAGAGAAGTAACTTTTTTAGAATACTCCATAAAATAGGATTTAAAGCGTTCTAGTATTGGGTGCATTTTTTCTGAGTACAGCACGTACTGGCATTTTTGAATACTTTGAGTAATCGACATAATAGCCGCATATGATACTTTTTGAACTAGAAACTCAGCGTCGTCAATACTAACTATCTTTAATTGAGAGGTACTTACTCCATTTAATAAGAATAACTTGTTCATTGACCTGGGTGTGGAAATAAGAATGTCTATACCCTCAAAGATTTCTGATTTTTGCACATCAACATGAAGCTGTTCATACCCTACATAAACTCGTAACGAATTGTATTTAGTATATCTTAAAAAAGCATCGTATAATTCCATGGCTCTTTCCTTATTCTCCACAAGAACTAACGCTCTTGGAGTGTTCCCAACAGCCTCACATTTCAATTTTTGTAAGGTAGTAAGTATAAGCGTGGTTGTTTTTCCACTATCCTTTGGACCAGTGCAAAAGACATTGGCACCACTTTTTATTACAGGAATGCTCTTGCTCTGAAAAGGGGTAGGTGTTATTATTTCTAGAGACTCTAGCACCTCTTTTATATCGGAATGTAATTTTTTAAAAGGCATAGGAATTAAAGAGATAACTGTTTGGCGTAGTGTTTATAAAAATTATGACAAATATACTACCTGCAAACGGATTAACGAGGAGTAGTTGCTTTTTCTATTTTAAAGCCATAGTATAGGTGTAAAATAAGTTGCCCTCCGAAGCTTTTTTTGCATAGTATTTGTACAGAATGAAATTAGGGTTGTATTCTAAGATTAATGTTCCTATATTTGCAAACTTAAAGTATTAATAATAAATTACATTACAATGAGTAAAGGAACAGTAAAATTTTTCAACGACGCTAAAGGTTTTGGATTCATCACTGAAGAAGGTGTTGATAAAGATCATTTTGTACACATTTCTGGATTAGTCGACGAGATTAGAGAAGGTGACCAAGTTGAATTCGACTTACAAGAAGGAAACAAAGGATTAAATGCAGTAAACGTAAAAGTTATCTAAATATATATCCATATATTTTCAGAAAGAGCCCTTCTTAATCGATGGGCTCTTTTAATATACAATAGTTTGCTCTAGGAAAAGGTTATGTGGTAGAAATTGATATTCTTTTAAATCCCTAAAAATAATAAAAGGAAGTAGTTGTTATGAGTAGAAACATCAGTAATCTGGATATAGAGGCATGTATCGCCACGTTACAGAAGTTATTGGAGGATACCAATCAGCTTTTCGAATTGCCAGAAGACCAAAGGGTAGCGCTTTTTAAAGCCGCAGGAGGATTAACTAGACCAAATCGTGATGAGTTTCAACGGAGGCGAAAAGACGCTAAAAAAGCTGTGAAACGTAAAATGATTGCTAAAGATACGCACGCAAGAAAAACAACAGGAATACGCTCTGCCAGGGAAGCAGCCTTATTTGTCGCGCCAAAATTACTGGCTGCAACCTCTATTCCCGATGAGACATTAGAATTAGAATCACCCAGAAACTGTTACGTTTGTAAAACTGTCTATACCAAATTACATCATTTTTATGATGCTATGTGCACAGAGTGTGGTGATTTAAATTATGCAAAACGTTTTCAAACCACAGATTTAGAAAGTCAAGTCGCGATAATTACAGGTTCTAGATTAAAAATAGGCTATCATATAACATTAATGTTATTGCGTTCTGGTGCTACTGTTGTTGCTACCACTCGTTTTCCAGCAGATTCTGCCATAAGGTTCTCCAAAGAAGATGATTATAATCAATGGAGTGACCGTTTGCATATTCACGGCCTTGATTTACGACACATACCAAGTGTAGAAATTTTCTGTAATTATATAGAGCAGAAATATAACCGATTAGATATTCTAATTAATAATGCAGCACAAACGGTAAGAAGACCATCAGGTTTTTATTTTCATCTTATGGAGAATGAGAAATTGGGAATAAACCAATTGCCTAAACCGGCGCAAAATTTATTAAAAGATCACGAAAGCTGTTTAGAAGAATTGTCAAGCTTAAGCGTTGGTTCTTCAAAAACTAGTAAAAATAACGCCCTGCCAGTAACTTGGCACGGACCAGAACCAGGTATTGGTTTACGTAATTCTGCCGAATTATCTCAAATTCCGTATAGCTTCGATAATACCTTACAAACAGCCGAGGTATTTCCTGAAGGCGAACTTGATGCCGATTTGCAACAAGTAGATTTGCGAAAAACGAATAGTTGGCGTTTAAAATTAGGTGAAATAGAAACGACCGAAATGGTAGAGGTACAGCTAGTGAATGCAGTAGCACCTTTTGTTTTATGCAATCGTTTGTCTAATGTAATGATGAAAGAAAACACAGGTAAAAAGCATATTATTAATGTATCTGCTATGGAAGGAAAGTTCCATAGGTTTAAAAAAGCGGACAGACATCCACATACTAATATGGCTAAAGCAGCTTTAAATATGTTGACACATACCTCTGCAACAACCTTTGCTAAATCTGGTATTTATATGAATGCGGTAGATACAGGCTGGGTAACAGATGAAGACCCTGCAGCATTATCTAAAAAGAAAGTAGACATACACGATTTTCAACCGCCATTAGATATTGTAGATGGGGCTGCACGTGTTATGGATCCTTTAATTGATGGTATTAACACCGGTAAACATTGGAGTGGTAAATTTTTAAAAGACTATTTTCCTATTGATTGGTAGAGTGAAG
>JBLHIC010000150.1:0-4158 GCA_047614245.1 Flavobacteriaceae bacterium | reverse complement strand
AAATAAAGCAGGCTTGTTTAATGGTACATAAAACAGGGCCGAACTATCGGAAATCAAGACAAATACTGTGGTAACGATTGCCACGACCAAAAAGGTCACTCCGATTCTTTTCAAGAAAGCTTTCCAAGCTATGTTTTTCTCTATTCCGAAGGAGATTCGTTCTACTCGCTTCAAGACGAATAAGATATATAAGAATCCGAACCCCGCAAATATTGCCTTTAGCCAAACTGGGTAGGTTATGGTAAAACTTAATGGAAGAAGAATAAATAGGAGGAAAAATTCGCTTACTAAATAGGATGTTGTCTTCATTAATTTAAGATGATTGCGGTTGTGTTCTTAACTTCACTAATATTAAACGAACTCTGAGTGCTTCCAATATGACGTATAGTAGTTAGTTTTGTAACCATAAAACTACGGAAATGAACCATATCTTTCACTAATACTTTGAGTAAATAATCATATTCTCCACTAACGTGAAAGCATTCCACAACTTCTTCAAACTTTATTACCTCTGTCTCAAAAATAGTTAGATAGTCTTTAGAATGCTTGGCCAATCTAATTTGACAAAACACTATAAATCCCAGCCCTACCTTTTCCTTATCCAAAATAGATACGTTCCGAGTGATTACTTTTTCTCGTTCTAGCTTTTTAATTCGCTCATAAACCGCTGTCACCGACAAGTTTAATTTTGAAGAAAGTTCCTTATTTGTTTGCTTACAATCTTGCTGAAGATAATTAAGAATTTTTTTATCTGTGTTGTCTAATTTCATTACTGAAAATTTTTCATAAAAATACTTAATAAATATCTAAATTATAAACTTATTAACTACAAATAATGTAAATAATAGTTTTATTTTCTATATATAACTATAATAATTGTAATATACACTAAGAGTATCTAGTTTTGAACTATAATTAAAACTAAGAACTATGGCTTTTAAACCTGCAAATAAAATTCAAGATTTACAATACTTCGGTGAATTTGGTGGCGTAAACCCCTCGATTTCAGACTCATCAACATATACTTTTCTTTCAGCAAAAACAATGTTCGATACCTTTGAAGGAAATGCCGATGGTTGCTATTTATATTCAAGACACACAACCCCATCAAATTTATATTTGGGAGAGGCTTTGGCTGCTATGGAAGGGACTGAAACTGCAAATGTAGCAGCAAGTGGAATGGGCGCAATTACTCCAACAATACTTCAGTTCTGTGAAGCCGGTGATCATGTCGTTGCCAGTAGAACAATCTACGGTGGTACTTATGCTTTCTTGAAAAATTTTGCGCCGCGCATGGGGATTAACACATCTTTTGTTGACATTACTAAATTGGAAGCTGTTGAAGCTTCAATTACCGAAAACACGAAAATAATATTCTGCGAATGTGTTAGTAATCCGCTACTAGAAATAGCTGATATTAAAGGGCTAGCTGAAATCGCCAAAAGGCACGGACTTCAATTATTGGTTGATAATACGTTCTCTCCACTATCCATATCTCCAGTAGAACTTGGTGCCGATGTTGTACTTCACAGTTTAACAAAATTCATTAACGGGAGTAGTGATACTATGGGCGGTGTTGTTTGTGGGAGTCAGGAATTAATAGATTCTCTTCGGAATGTAAATGACGGAGCTTGTATGCTACTAGGATCCTCTATGGACAGTTTAAGAGCAGCTTCAATATTGAAAAATATGAGAACGCTTCACATTCGAATGAAACAACACAGTCACAATGCGTTATTTCTAGCTGAAAAGTTTGAATCTGATGGACTTAGAACTGTTTATCCCGGATTGCCATCACATCCTGGACATGAGTTATATAAATCCATGATGAATGAAGAGTATGGCTTCGGAGGTATGCTAACTCTTGATGTAGGAAGTTTAGACAAAGCAAACGAACTTATGGAAATGATGCAGGAACAGAATCTTGGATATCTTGCCGTAAGTTTAGGTTTTTACAAAACTTTATTCAGTGCGCCAGGAACATCAACGTCTTCTGAAATCCCAGAAGAAGAACAAAAGGAAATGGGACTTACCGATGGTCTGATTCGTTTTTCAATAGGACTTGACAACGATATCGAACGCACCTACCAAACAATGCATAAATGTATGGTAGAACTAAATATCCTTGAACAGGAGGTTGCTGCAGTTTAGTTGTTAAATCTTGTTAAATAAAAAAGCCGTGAATCTATTTCACGGCTTTTTTATGAATTAAATCACTACTGTCCGATAAACATTTTTCAAATGCTTGAGAGCGCACATGGTTATTGATCATTGTTTAATAATCATTTGACCTTTTTACTTCTTTCTTCTCGGTTTTTGGGTCTTGTTTCTTTCACCCAATCAAAGAGTCAAATAGGTATAACTGCTCCATAAAAAGTCAAAGTTGTATATCTATCGACAAAATCGTAGTATTACATTTCTAAAAAACAAAACGGGAATGCAAGACGACGAAAATATTTCGGAGATTAAAATTGAGGACCAAAAAATCATAGAGAATGTTGAGTTGAGTATTTGGGAAGCTCTCATTCCTGTACTAATTTTAATGGGACTCCTTGCTTATAATATATTCTTGGCAGATGGAGCTTTATTTGGGGATTATTCCAACCAATATATCCTACTTATGGGTGGAGGTGTTGCCGCAGTAGTTGGTTTTTTCAATAAAGTATCGGTTTCAGCGATGATTTCTGAAATATGGGAAAATCTAAAAAGTATTTTTATTCCAGTGGTTATTTTATTACTTGTTGGTGCTCTAGCCGGTACTTGGTTAGTTAGTGGTGTTATACCTGCCATGGTTTATTATGGGCTGCAAGTCTTAAGCCCCGAAATTTTCTTACCAGCTTCGGTAGTAATTGCAGCAATAATATCAATTGCCACAGGTAGTTCATGGACAACCTCAGCGACAGTTGGGATTGCTTTAATAGGAATTGGCACAACGGCATTGGGTATTCCGGGAGGAATGGTCGCTGGCGCAGTGATATCTGGAGCCTATTTCGGTGATAAAATGTCGCCTTTAAGTGATACGACAAATTTGGCTCCTGCAATGGCGGGTACAGACTTATTTACACATATTAAGTATATGTCGATTACAACGGTACCAACAATAATTATCACTCTAATTGCTTTCAGTATTATTAGCGCTACTATTGAGACAAGCGGGACAGCGGACATAAGCAATTTTTTAACATCCATCGATGCTACATTTAATATTACTCCTTGGTTGTTTCTTGTTCCACTAATAGTGATCGGACTCATACTAACAAAAACAAAACCTCTTGTTGCCTTGGCTACAGGAGTTCTCTCGGCCGCCGTTTTTGCTTTTATCTTTCAACCCACAATCTTAGATGGTCTGGGGTCTTCGAAATTATCGGCTGTTGTAACATCAATCTTTACTGATACTGCCATTATTACCGATAATGAAAGGCTTAACGATTTATTCTCTGCTGGCGGAATGAAGGGAATGATATGGACTATACTCCTAATTATCTGCGCTATGGCCTTCGGAGGAATTATGGACGCGATTGGAGCATTAGCAAGGATTACAAGGGTATTATTAAAATTAGCAACAACTGTCTTTGGTCTTTTTGCAAGTACCGTCATTAGTTGTTTAGGTCTTAACACGATTGCTTCCGATCAATATTTGGCAATAGTAATACCTGGAAAAATGTTTAAACAGGCGTTTGAAGATCGCGGACTAGCTCCTGAAAATCTAAGTAGAACACTAGAAGATTCGGGGACTGTTACTTCCGTATTAATCCCGTGGAATACGTGTGGTGCTTATCAGAGTGGTGTTTTAGGGGTTGGTGTAGCAGAATACTTTTTCTACGCTATATTTAACTGGCTAAGTCCATTTACAACCTTATTTTTTGCGGCATTCAATATAAAGATAAGACAGCTTTACAAGCCACAAGTCGCTAAATAATTAGACTTTTGGACCTGCCTTCCAGCAGGCGGGTTCTTGTTTCGGGTTATTATTTATTGCTTATTAATCATTCGAACATACACTTTTGAACTTCCTTGATTAGTATTGACCATTTTTTACATTTTACATTTACTTTTCACTTTTCACTACCCTTCACCTTGCAAAAGACCCCTAAAGTCGACTCAAGGGGACAATTGCCATTCAACGATGCAGTTACAGAGTTTTAAAAAATTAATTTT
>JBLHIC010000149.1:0-4255 GCA_047614245.1 Flavobacteriaceae bacterium | reverse complement strand
ATTACAAAATGTAATGAGTGCAGATGTTTTTAAAAGGAGTCTTTTTGTAGTAAAAGAAATCAATCGTGTTATCCTGGCATGTGAAGCATTGGATAATGGCGATATTGAAACTCTGGGAAAATTAATGTTTGAAACACATGAAGGACTGTCTACTGATTATGAAGTAAGTTGTGCTGAACTAGATATGATTGTTAATACCCTTAAAAACGAAAAAGCAGTTATTGGTTCTCGATTAATGGGTGGCGGTTTTGGCGGTTGCACCATTAACTTAATTAAAAAGGGACATGAAGAGCGAATCAAAAAGCAACTTTCGGAACTCTATCTGGAGGCTTTTGGAATAGAATTAAAAATTTATGATGTTAAAATCGGAAACGGTACATCGCTTTATAAATACAAATAGAATGAAAAACTTTGATATCAATGAAGACCCGCACAGACGCTATAATCCATTAATCAATGAATGGGTTTTGGTTTCGCCACATCGCGCTAAACGTCCTTGGCAAGGTCAAAATGAAAAAGTCACCTCAGATTCTTTACCAGAATATGACCCAACTTGCTACTTATGCCCGGGTAATGTGCGTGCCAATGGAGAAGTAAATCCATCGTATCAAAGTGCTTTTGTTTTTGAAAACGATTTTGCTGCTTTAAAACAAGAAGAAATCGCCTTTGAAGAGACTAAAAGCGATATTTTTTTTAAAGCACAACCCGAAAGAGGAATTTCTCGAGTAGTTTGTTTTTCACCAAAACACAATGTGACTTTGCCGGAAATGTCAGTTGATGCTATTGAAAATATTATTCATACTTGGCAAAAGGAATATACGAATTTAGGTAATATTGATTACATTAATCACGTTCAGATTTTTGAAAATAAGGGAAGCGTTATGGGTTGCAGTAACCCGCATCCACATGGACAAATTTGGGCCCAATCCTCTTTACCAACTGAAGTGGAGAAAACACAAAATAATTTAAAAGCCTATTTAGATAAAAACAGAAGTAACTTATTACAGGATTATTTACAAGAAGAACTAATACTAAAGGTGCGTATTGTGATCGAGAATGATCATTTTGTAGCATTAGTCCCTTTTTGGGCTATTTGGCCTTATGAAACGATGATAATAAGTAAGCGTCATTTGACTAAAATCACTGACTTTACTGAAGATGAGGTGGCGGCGTTTGCAACTGTTTTAAAGCAATTAACTATAAAATACGACAATCTTTTTGAAACGTCATTTCCTTATTCGTCCGGAATTCACCAAGCTCCAACTGATGGTGCTGAACATCCGGAATGGCAGTTTCATATGCATTTTTATCCGCCGTTATTACGCTCTGCAACCGTAAAAAAATTCATGGTCGGATACGAAATGATGGGAGAATCACAAAGAGATATTACCGCTGAGAAAAGTGCAGAAGCGTTAAAAGGGCAATCAGATATACATTATAAAAATATAACATGAAAATATTAGTTACAGGAGGTTTAGGTTTTATAGGCTCCCATACTGTGGTAGAATTGCAAAACGAAGGTTTTGAAGTAGTCATTATCGACAATCTTTCAAATTCTAAAGAGGATGTCTTAAAAGGGATTGTGGCTATAACAGGGAAAACGCCTATTTATGAAAAGTTAGATTTAAAAGAAAAAACAGCTGTTCAATATTTTTTTAAACGACATTCTGATATTAGTGGTGTAATTCATTTTGCGGCCTCAAAAGCAGTTGGAGAAAGCATGGGAAATCCTTTATTGTATTATGAAAACAATATTAGTACTTTAATCTATTTGCTTCAGCAATTGCAACAAAAAGAAAAGTCTCATTTTATCTTTAGTTCGTCTTGTACAGTATATGGTCAAGCTGATATGATGCCGATTAATGAAAATGAATCGGTTAAGCCAGCCATGTCTCCTTATGGGAACACGAAACAAATTGGGGAAGAAATCATCACTGATTTTACAAAAGTAAGTGGTGTTACTGCTGTTTTGTTGCGTTATTTTAATCCTATTGGAGCACATCCATCAATAGAAATTGGGGAGTTACCCGTTGGAGTGCCTCAAAACTTAGTGCCATTTATAACCCAGACAGCAATTGGACTTCGAAAAGAACTATTGGTTTATGGAAATGATTACCCAACAGCAGACGGAACTTGTATACGTGATTATATTCACGTTGTTGATTTAGCAAAGGCTCACGTAGTTGCTTTACAGCGATTAGTGAACCATAATAATTTGGATAAAGTTGAAATTTTTAATCTGGGTACTGGTACAGGAAGTTCGGTGTTGGAGGTGATTCAAGCTTTTGAAAAAGTAAGTGGTCAAAAATTGCCTTATACAATTGTAGGCAGAAGAGAAGGTGATGTTGTTTCGGCTTATGCCAATACGGATAAAGCCAATACTATTCTTGGATGGAAAACAAAATCTACACTTGAAGAAGGGATAGCAAGTGCTTGGAAATGGGAACAAAAGGTTAGGTGTTAACATAATTATTAATTTGAAATACTTCATTAACATTAATACAATAGTATGACAACAGAATTTGAATTTATAGATTATTTGGTTTTCACTGCTTATGCAGTTCTTATTTTAGGTGTTGGATTATGGGTCTCTCGTGAAAAAGACGGTCATCAAAAAAATGCTGAGGATTATTTCCTTGCTAGTAAATCATTGCCTTGGTGGGCCATTGGCTCTTCATTGATTGCAGCGAACATTTCCGCAGAGCAATTCATTGGAATGTCTGGTTCTGGTTTTGCATTAGGATTAGCGATTGCCTCTTATGAGTGGATGGCTGCTTTTACACTGATTATTGTAGGGAAATATTTTTTACCCATCTTTATCGAAAAGGGCATTTATACTATTCCGGAATTTGTAGAAAAACGATTTTCAACTAACCTTAAAACAATTTTAGCTGTTTTTTGGATTGCTTTGTATGTTTTTGTTAACCTTACTACTGTGTTGTATCTTGGAGGTTTAGCGATTCAGACAATATTAGGAGTTGATATGATCTATGCCGTAATCGGATTGGCGCTTTTTGCAGCAGCTTATTCTTTGTACGGAGGACTTTCTGCTGTGGCTTGGACAGATGTTATTCAAGTAATATTTTTGGTGTTAGGTGGCTTGGTGACGACATATTTGGCATTAAACACTGTTTCGGATGGTGCTGGAATATGGGAAGGAATGAAAACGGTTTATAATGCCGCACCGGATCGTTTTGTTATGATTTTAGACAAGTCGAACCCAGAATATATGAACTTACCGGGTATTGGGGTTTTGATTGGTGGTCTTTGGGTAGCTAACATATACTATTGGGGTTTCAATCAATATATTATTCAAAGGACATTAGCGGCTAAATCATTAGGTGAAGCACAAAAAGGAATTTTACTGGCTGCATTTTTAAAGTTGCTTATTCCTTTTATCGTTGTTATTCCTGGGATTGCAGCTTATGTAATGGTAAATGACCCTACTATTATGGCGAGATTAGGTGCTTCTGCAATGGAAAATTTACCAGGACTAGGCACTGCAGATAGAGCATATCCGTGGCTGTTACATTTCTTGCCTGCTGGTTTGAAAGGTTTGGCATTTGCTGCCTTGGCTGCTGCTATTGTATCTTCTTTGGCTTCAATGTTAAATTCGACTTCAACCATTTTTACCATGGATATTTACAGAGAGTATATTAATAAAAATGCCAACGATAGAACGACAGTTAATGTAGGGCGTATTTCGGGTGGAGTTGCTTTATTAATAGCAGTTATCATGGCACCACTTTTAGGTGGAATTGACCAGGCCTTTCAATTTATACAAGAATATACGGGCGTGGTAAGCCCCGGTATCTTAGCAGTATTCATATTAGGATTATTTTGGAAAAAGACTACTAATAAAGCAGCTATTTGGGGTGCATTAATCTCTATTCCTATTGCAATGTTTTTCAAAGTAGGGCCAAAATCTTGGGCTGCGGGAAGCAGTTTTGAATCTTTTTTCCCAACATTACCATGGATGGATCAAATGGGTTATACTGCTCTTTTGACTATGTTGTTGATTGTCGCGATTAGTTTGTTCCAAAATAATGGAAAAGATGACGATAAAGGTATTCCTATCACAAAAGATTTGTTCAAAACGAGTCCGCTTTTCAATATCTGTTCGTTTGCAATAATGATAATACTGGTGGTCGTTTACGCTGTTTTCTGGAAGTAAACAAACAGACTTCATTTGAATATTTCGGAACCATCGCTGACTTAAAGAACATTATACATTTTTTCTAATAATGAACATTGA
>JBLHIC010000148.1:0-4340 GCA_047614245.1 Flavobacteriaceae bacterium | reverse complement strand
ATGCGCGATACCTTGACTTTTACGATTGATCCAAAAGATGCAAAGGATTTTGATGATGCCTTATCATTTAAAAAATTAGAAAATGGTAATTATGAGATAGGAATTCATATTGCTGACGTTTCTTATTATCTAGAACAAGGTACAATACTTGATGATGAAGCATATCAACGTGCTACATCTGTTTATTTAGTAGATAGGGTAGTACCTATGTTACCTGAAGTTTTATCTAATTTTGCTTGTTCATTACGTCCACAGGAAGAAAAATATACTTTTTCAGCCGTTTTTGAAATAGATGAAAAATGCAAGGTGATTAACGAATGGTTTGGTCGTACTGTGATTTACTCTGATCAACGTTTTGCTTATGAAGAAGCACAATACATCATAGAAACGAAAGATGATACTATTCCTGAAGAAATTTCAATAACTGGGAGCTCTTATGTGGTTTCAGCTGAAATAGTTGCAGCTACGCTAAAAATGGATGAATTAGCTAAGATTTTTAGAAGAAAAAGGATGAATGATGGTGCAATCTCTTTTGATAAAGTGGAAGTAAAATTCAACTTAAGTGAAGAGGGAGAACCAGAAGGTGTTTATTTTAAAGTTTCTAAGGATGCCAATCATTTGATTGAAGAATTCATGCTTTTGGCAAATAAAAAAGTAGCAGAATACATTGGAAAACAAAAGAAGACATTTATTTATAGGATTCATGATGAACCAAATGAGGACAAACTTTTCGCTATGCAAGCAGTGATAGCTAAATTTGGACATAAAATTGATTTCAAACAGGGTTCTATTTCCCAAGCTTTGAATAAATTAATGGAAGATGTGAATGGTAAGAAAGAACAAAATCTGATTGATACTTTAGCTATTAGAACCATGAGTAAAGCTAAATATTCTACTGATAATATTGGTCATTACGGATTAGCATTTGATTATTACTCTCATTTTACTTCACCAATTCGTCGTTATCCAGACGTAATGGTACACCGTTTACTACAGTTTTATTTAGACGGAGCAAAATCTGCTGACGAAGAATTGTATGAAGCTAAGTGTTTGCATTGTTCTACTATGGAAGGTTTAGCTACAAGTGCCGAAAGAGACTCTATTAAATATATGCAGGTTAAATACATGCAAGATCATAAGGATCAAGAGTTTTTAGGAGTAATTTCAGGTGTTACTGAATGGGGAATTTATGTTGAAATTATTGAAAATAAATGCGAGGGAATGGTACGTATTCGCGATATAAAAGACGATTACTATACGTTTGATGAGAAACAATATGCATTGGTTGGAGCAACGTCCAATCAGTTATTGCAATTAGGTGACGAAATTTTCGTTAAAGTTAAAAATGCCGATTTAGTTAAAAAACAATTGGATTTTAATTTTATAAGAAGAATAGAAGAACCTGTAAAATAAAAAATAATGAAAAAAGTATTGATTATAGCATTCGTTATAGTTGCTCAAGTAACATTTTCGCAAGTCACTAAAAACTTGGGAGATTTTAATGAAATTGAAGTTTTTGATCAACTAAATGTAAAGCTGATACCAGCTTCAGAAAACAAAGCAGTTATCACAGGAAACAGAGAAAACGAAGTGGAGTTGGTAAACAATAATGGCGAATTAAAATTAAGAATGCCTTTTCCAAAATTGTTATCGGGAGATGATATTTCTATTAATTTGTATTTCATAAGTATAGATGCTATATCTGCTAGTGAAGGATCTTATGTTTCAAGCGAGTCTATTTTTAAGCAAACCATCATGGATTTGAATGCCAGGGAAGGAGCAGAGATAAATATAAAGTTAGATACACAAAAAGTAAATATTAAAGCAGTTACTGGTGGAATAATAGGTTTATCTGGAGAGGTGATAAATCAAGATGCAACAATTATGTCAGGTGGAGTTTTAAACTCAAGGGATTTAATTACTTCACAGACCTCAATAAACGTCTATGCGGGCGGAAATGCAGAAATCAATGCTAGTACATTAGTGGATGCCAAAGTGAAGGCAGGAGGCTCTGTTTATATTTATGGTAAGCCACGCCAGATTAATAAAGAAACTCTCTTTGGAGGAAAAATTATAGAGAAGGAATAATTAAGTTTTATTCTAAACAAATTTTCATTTTTAATGGTAAACGACATTTTATTAGGTATTCCTTGGGGAATATTCTTGAGTTTTATGATCGGCCCAGTTTTTTTTATTTTACTTGAAACTAGTATTATAAAAGGGTTCAGAGCAGCTATAGTATTTGATATGGGTGTTGTCTTGGGAGATATTGTTTTTATTGGTATCGCTTATTTAGGGAGTTATAGATTAATTCAAAGTTTAAAAGATAAACCTGCACTTTTCATTTTTGGTGGAATCTTGATGTTGGCTTATGGAGTAATTTCTTTTATAAGTTTAAGAAAAGAAAAAAAAATAGATACAAAGCAAATAGACAACGAAATCATTAGAAAAAACTATTTCAGTCTGTTCATTAAAGGTTTTTTCTTAAATATTATCAATATAGGTGTTTTGGGGTTTTGGTTAGCAATCATCATTTCAATCGGTCCAAAAATGGAGATGGAAACTACCAGAATGATGACTTTTTTCAGTGCGGTAATAATCAGTTATTTACTTGTAGATTGTATCAAAATTTTACTTGCTAAACAATTGAAGTCAAAAATGACCCCTTCGAATATACTTAAAATTAAAAAAGGTATCAGTATAGTATTAATGATTTTTGGTTCTGTTTTAATAACACAAGGATGGTTTCCTAAGGAAAAAGAAATGGTTAAAAAGGCTTTTCAAAATATAGAAAAACAAAATTAGTTTTGTTTTATAATTAGATTAAAGCTGCTCAATTTGGGCGGCTTTTTTTATGTTCGACAATGAGTATAAAAGAAAGATATATTTCTGTAACTGTTGAAGTTTTCTTCTGGACTCTAACTTCTGCTTTATTTAATTTTTCTTAAAAGTTAGACATAAAAAAAAGAGATACATTTCTGTATCTCTTTAGAGGCATCGTCCGGATTCGAACCGGAGTAGGAGCTTTTGCAGAGCCCAGCCTAGCCACTCGGCCACGACGCCATTGTTGAATGGATGGCAAAAGTACTTAAAAAGTTTAGAGTTTAAAAGTTTAAGTTTAGAAAATTTTAAAAAAATATTATGTGCTCTCAAAGCTAAGATTTTATTTTAGCTTAATTTTTTAAAGTTTAAGTTCTATATTCTTCTAGTTCCACGGTAACAGCCTTAACATCACCGCCTATGGGAGGGTTTAGTTTAGAAACAGCCAAAAGTATTCTAGAGACTTCTGGAATTTCACTAAAAACTCTGGTGATTATCCTTTGGGCTACATGTTCTAATAAATGGGAACGTATCTCCATTTCTTCTACTACAATTGAATTCAACAGCACATAATCTACAGTGTCCTCCAAATTATCAGAGATACATGATTTTCTTAAATCGGTCTTTATTTCGAGATCTACTGAATAATCAGAACCAATTTTCCCTTCCTCTATAAGGCAACCATGATAAGAATAAGTGCGTATTTTTTTTAATTTTATAGTGCCCATGTTACTGTGTTTGTTAGTTTGGTTGTTCTTTTATTGGATAAAAGTACGAATATTTTCTTTTTTGATTAGCAATCTAAAAGAAACAACTTACCGATTAATTGTTTAAGCAACATTTTTGATAACTTTGCTTTTTTAATAAAACAACATGTCTACAGAAGAAAAATCACTACATTTTATAGAGCAAATAATAGAGGAAAATTTAGCCAGTGGTTTTCCAGAGGATAAATTACGCTTTCGTTTTCCACCTGAGCCCAACGGTTATTTGCATATTGGTCATGCTAAATCTATTTGTTTAAATTTTGGTTTAGGATTGAAGTATAATGCGCCAGTTAACTTGCGTTTTGATGATACTAATCCAGCGAAAGAGGAGCAGGAATATGTGGATGCAATCAAAGAGGACTTACTTTGGTTGGGATTTAATTGGTCGAAAGAATTGTATTCTTCTGATTATTTTCAGCAGCTATATGATTGGGCAGTGGCTATGATTAGAAACGGAAGAGCTTACGTAGACAGCCAGTCTTCTGAAGACATGGCTACACAAAAAGGAAGCCCAACGCAAGCTGGGGTAGACGGTCCCTACAGAAACCGTTCTATTGAGGAAAATATTACTTTATTCGAAGGGATGAAAAACGGTGATTTTCCGGAAGGAAGTCACGTACTACGTGCTAAAATCGATATGAAGTCAACTAATATGTTGATGCGTGATCCATTGATGTACCGTATTTTACACCGTCATCATCACAGGACAGGAAACGATTGGAACATATATCCGATGTATGATTATGCACATGG
>JBLHIC010000147.1:0-4459 GCA_047614245.1 Flavobacteriaceae bacterium | reverse complement strand
GTAAAACCGTTAGGGTAAATTGAAGGAATAACACGGGCCCCTCCGTTTCTCGTAAAGGCATAAGCATCAGTATCTCTATAATTACGCCCCCCAAATGCATAAATTTCTGTATTATCTGAAACAGGGATTGTCATGTTTCCGAAGAAATTAAAGCCTACAATAGCGGCTTCACCAAATCCTTTTCTAAAATCGAACCCAGGACGTAAAGTTTTTTCCTTATTAACATACTCGGCAGTGAAATTGGCAAAACCACCGTTCTCTCCAATTCCAAATCCGTAATTGGCCCCAATTTTAAAAGATCCTCCGTCTAAGCTTTTATCATCACCAATAGCATTTCCATCTTGTGCCGGATCTAATCGAAAACCATCGGTATTCCAAACACCGTAATCATCATCGGCGAAAGCACTGGTGTCAACATTGGTATTTGTGTTATAGCCACCATAGCTCACATTACCCGATAATTCGTCTACGTTATCTTTTAATACAATATTTATCACACCAGCGATGGCATCACTACCATATTGAGCTGCAGCGCCATCACGGAGCACTTCAATTCTCTTAATTGCGGAAGCAGGTATTGCATTTAAATCTGTTCCGGTGTTACCTCTTCCTCTTGTTCCAAAGATGTTAATTAATGAAGATTGATGCCTTCTTTTCCCGTTGATTAGCACCAAAGTCTGATCTGGACCCAATCCTCTTAAAGAGGCAGGGTCAATGTGATCCGCACCATCAGATCCCGATTGTTTATTTGCATTGAAGGATGGGGCAGCGTATTGAAGAAGTTCATTTATTTCTACCTTTCCTAGTTGAATGATATTGTTTTCAAAATCAATAACATCAACTGGTACTGCGGTATTAACAGCAGTGCGTTTTGGGCTTCTTGAGCCAACCAACATGATTTCGTTGAGTGCTTCGCCCTGAACTAAGGTGACTGCTATATCTGTTTGGCCTTCCACTTCAATATCCTGAGAGGTAAATCCAATATAGCTAAATTGAAGGGTGGCGTCAATGCCAACCTCGATACTAAATACGCCATTTTCAGAAGTAATGACCCCATTGCTGGTGCCTTTTTCAATAACGTTTACATAGGATAATGGTAGCCCGTTTGGGTCGGTGACAGTTCCTGTAATGACATTTTGCGAAAATCCTATGCCGCATATAGTCATGAATAGTAAAAGTGTAATTTTTTTCATATTATGGTTTGTTTGTTAATACTAAATTAATTAGATGAAAGTACAAAAAATAAATTCTCACTTTTATAGTTGGAAATCAATTTATGAATTAGTTATCACCATAAAAATTGAAATAAACTTCGTATAAATTTATTTTGTATTTTTAAACAAAAACTGTTTTATGCCAGATTGGCTTTCTGCTATTCTTATTGTACTTGCGATCTATTTGGCTATTAGCGTTGTGCTTTACTATTTGCAAGATTATTTTTTATTTAAGCCTGAAAAGCTTCCGAAAGACTTTCAGTTCTTATATGAAAATCAGATTGTCGAAGAGTATAATCTTGAGACTCGGGACGGTGCGATAATAAATGGGCTGCATTTTAAAGTAGCTAAGCCGAAAGGTGTTGTGTTATATTTGAAGGGTAATTCGAAGAGTATAAAGGGCTGGGGTAAGTTTGCGGTTGATTTCACACGAAGTGAGTACGACGTGATTATGGTTGATTATCGAGGTTTCGGAAAAAGTACAGGAAAGCGTTCGCAAAAAGCTATTAAGCGTGACCTTCAACTTGTATATGACAAAATTAAGGAACAGGTCGATGAAAAATACATCATTCTTTACGGAAGATCTTTAGGCTCCGGATTTGCAACAAAACTTGCTTCCTTGAATAACCCGAAAATGTTAATTTTAGACGCTCCTTATTATAGTCTAACGAACGTAACTGGAAGATATATGCCCTTTATGCCATTATCTCTTATCATTAAATATCCGATGCCAACCTACAAGTGGTTAAAATACGTGAACTGCCCAATCCGTATTATACATGGCACCCAAGACAAGCTAATACCTTTTAAGGGCAGCGTAAAGTTATCTCAGATTAAACCGAAACAAACCCGCCTATACCCTGTAATTGGGGGAGGTCATAAGAACATGAATACCTTTGAAGAATATCATAAGATACTTGTTGAAATAATTAAGTCTGAGGAACGGGATATTGACCTGAGTACAACAAGTATTGGAGTAAAGCATTCTTACAAGGGTTAACATGTTAAACTTCAAGAAAGGGCTTCTTTTTATCGTTTCTTTATCAGCCTTAATTATTATCGGTGTTTATTTTATGCAGGAGAAACTTATTTTTTTACCAACCAAGTTAGCGGCGGATTATGAGTATCAGTTTTCCGAACCTTTTGATGAACTTTTTCTTGAGGCTGTTGACGGTGCACGACTCAATGCTATCCATTTTAAAGTCGATAACCCAAAAGGCCTCATTTTATATTTCCATGGAAATGCGGGAGACTTGTCGCGATGGGGGGAGATTGCATCAGAGCTTTTAAAGTATGGCTACGATGTTTTAATCATGGATTACCGTTCCTACGGAAAAAGTACGGGTGTTATTTCAGAAAAGAATTTATTCGATGATGCTGACCTATTTTATAAATACGTATTGAAAAGCTATTCAGAAGATGATATAATCGTATATGGCAGATCACTAGGAACTACCTTTGCGGCCTTTGTTGCTTCAGAAAATAATCCAAGAAAGTTAATATTAGAGACTCCTTTTTATAATTTGGAAGAAATTGCAAAAAAGCGGTTTCCTTTTTTACCAGTCAAGTATTTATTGAAATATCGCTTTTTATCGAATAACTATATTAAGTCTGTAAATTGTCCGATTGTGATTTTTCATGGTACCAAGGACAATATAGTTCCGTATACTTCAGGGAAAAGTCTATCTGAATTAGTTCCTGAAGACAGATTGACATTTATCAGTGTTGAAGGAGGCGAACATAATAACCTTATAAGTTTTGAGGAATACCAACTAGGGATTGTTGCGGCCCTAAAATAAAAAACCCCGCAAAATTGCAGGGTTTAAATTCGGTTTGAAGATTTAGAATTAGTTATCTATACTCTTATTCTTTTGTTTTGCTTTTTTTTCTTTTACCAATTCGGCATCTGTCTTTCGAGTAACCTTTTTTACTTCCTTCTTCTTTGGAGCAGCATAGTTGCCTTTAGCGTCTTTAGCATCTTCCCTCATTTCAGTTTTCAAAGATTTGTTTTCCTTCTTAGCTACTTTCTTCATTTCAACTAATTGAATTTTGTCAGCTTTTTTAACAACTTGTGTTTTACTTACGTTAATAACATCTGCCTCTTCTTGAGCATTCATAGTAGATACAGAAAGGGTCAATGCGGCAACGGCACAGAAAAATAATTTCATAGTTCTTCGGTTTTTTAATTTGTTTGTTAAATATACAGTCTTTTGATTGATTTTACAGAAACTACACATTAAATAATACCAATACTTCTTAAAAACCTCTTTAATAAAACAATGCACATGTTTGAATGAAGCTGTATATTTGCACGCTAATAATTTAGATGCTTTTGCTTTTTATTTTTTTGAATGCAATAAGTGAAACAAGAGGTTACATTAATATTAAATTTTTATGAAAGCAGGAATCGTAGGATTGCCAAATGTTGGAAAATCCACCCTTTTTAATTGTCTGTCCAATGCGAAAGCTCAAAGCGCAAACTTCCCATTTTGTACAATAGAACCAAATATAGGTGTTGTAACCGTGCCGGATTCTAGATTGGTAAAGCTAGAAGAACTTGTTAATCCGGAGCGTGTTTTACCGGCAACTGTTGATATCGTGGATATTGCAGGTTTGGTTAAAGGTGCCAGTAAAGGTGAAGGTCTTGGAAATCAATTCCTAGGAAATATTCGTGAAACGGACGCAATCCTGCACGTGCTGCGCTGCTTTGATGATGATAATATAATACACGTTGATGGTAATATTGATCCAATAAGAGATAAAGAAACCATCGATATAGAGCTGCAGTTGAAAGATCTTGAGACTGTCGATAAGAAACTAGAGAAAGTAAAGCGTGCGTCTAGGACTGGAAATAAAGAGGCGCAAAAGGAAGAAGCGGCCCTCATGAAAATTAAAGAAGGCTTAGAAGCAGGAGTTTCTGTACGTGCTATTGATTTGACATCTTCTGAGAGAGAAGAATATATTAATCAGGTTCAGTTTATCACGGACAAACCTGTTATGTACGTGTGTAATGTCGATGAGGCATCAGCGGTTGCCGGGAATGCTTACGTTGATAAGGTAAAAGAAGCAGTTGCTGCCGAAAATGCTGAGGTTGTTGTATTAGCAGTGGGTACCGAAGCAGATATTACTGAGCTAGAAACTTTCGAAGAGAGACAGATGTTTTTGGAGGATTTAGGCCTTGATGAACCTGGTTCTGCGAAATTAATTCGCGGGGCATATAACTTATTAAACCTTCAAACATACTT
>JBLHIC010000146.1:0-4512 GCA_047614245.1 Flavobacteriaceae bacterium | reverse complement strand
TGGGATATTTTAGAGAGGTTACCCCAGAATCACTCCAGTATCTTATAGGTGATTTGTTTGAAAAGGTCAAACGGTGAAAGATGAGCATTGAATGGTGAAGAGCGCTTCTCGATACTAAATTCAAATTTACTACGTAATTTGAATTTCACTCGAAGTGACTGTTATGGATGATTATAAGTTTTCTTCGGTTATGTTTAACTGATACTTAGCGAAGTTGGTGCTGAGAAGGAACTTATAAGTTGTTCTTAATAGTTTGAGAAATCGTTAATCTCAGATACAATATATTTTATGTAAAACCAAGACTATTTTAGTCTACCTTTGTAGCGTTGACTATTTAGCGAGCTTTTATTTTTTTAATTTCCTACAAATCTAAATAAATAAGCTGCTTTCTTTAATAGTTGATTAGTCGTCACTCTAGCTAAATTTATAGAGCTGAGGACAGTTGAAGGTGATGTATTTATATCTCTCTAACAATCTTCCTCTTACGCAATGGTCTAAATAAATAGACATATTTCAATACAATAACATAGAAATTAATTAGTCACCGGCAATGACTTAAGTGTGTTTTATTGATTTGATGAGATTCAGATTAACACTTAACAAAAGAACCCAATTATCGAAAACCCAACATTTTCAAGAGAACATAATTCCGACTTTTCAAGAACGTTAAGAAAGAGAGTTAATTTATATTTTAAAACCAATAATACGAGCAGGAATGCAAATGCGAATATGGTTATTAAGACCATTGTTATGTTGGCATTGTTTTTTGTTCCCATACTCTTGCTAGGTACAGGTATGATTACTACTACTTGGATGCTTTTTGTAGCTTATCTAGTATGCGGATTCGGAATGTCTGGAATAGGGATGGGTGTCATGCACGACGCTATTCATGGGTCTTATTCAAAAAATAAAAATATCAATAAATTATTAGGATATTCTTTCAATCTTATTGGAGCAAATGCCACTGTTTGGAAAATTCAGCATAATGTTTTGCATCATACCTATACCAATATAGATCAGGCAGATGATGACCTTAATGCTCCATTTTTCCTGAGGTTCTCACCACATGCGAAGCACTATTGGGCACATCAATATCAACATATATATATATGGTTTTTTTATATGATATCTACTATATCATGGATAACGACTAAAGACTTTGTACGTCTAAATCGCTATAGAGATATGGGGTTTTTAGATAAGAAAAATGAATACGAAAAAACACTTATTGGCATGATTGCTTGGAAATTATTGTACTATTCCTATGCTTTGATATTACCAATTATTATGGTGCCTTTGTCTTGGTGGGTAGTATTATTGGGTTTTTTAACCATGCATTTCGTTACAGGGCTTTTGGTGAGCACTGTATTTCAGGTAGCACACATTATGCCCGTCAATCAGTTTCCTCTCCCTAATGAACAAGGGATAATGAAAGACGATTGGTATGGACATCAATTTGCCACCACTACTAATTTTTCTCCAAAAAGCAATCTTTTATTTTGGCTTATTGGTGGTTTAAATTTTCAAGTGGAACATCATGTTCTGCCCGATGTATGTCACATACATTATAAAAAATTAACCAAAATTGTCGCGGAAACGGCACGTGAATTTGGGATGCCTTATCACGTTAATAAAAGTTTTCTTAATGCCATACGAACGCATACATCGATGCTTCGGGCGTTAGGGAAAAAACAAACAGTAATACCAAGTTAACCATATATTATATGCGACATTACATAATGAAATCGGTATACGCTCCGTCAAACAATACGGAGCACAAATTTTTAATACTAATAAACAGAAATAATGTTAAAACGATTAATAAATATATTTACAAAAACTAAAAATAGAGAAGTAATGAAAGAAGGTACAGTAAAATTTTTTAATAACGCCAAGGGATTTGGTTTTATAAAACTAAACGATTCAGACGAAGAGATTTTTGTTCACTCAACAAATCTTTTAGAAGACATTAGAGAGGATGACAAAGTTCAATTTGAGGTTGAAAAAGGAGATAAAGGACTAAGCGCAGTAAAAGTGAGTTTAGTTTAGGATATCACATCTTTAAATAAAAAAGCATCCCGACTGATGAAGTCGGGATGCTTTTTTTATGCACACAATTGATATTGTTAGACCTTCTCAAAAACCAATCGGTAATGATCCATGACCTCTTTTTCAAAACAAACCTTGTTCGGACTTACTTTGAAGATAGCCACTAGATGTCTGAACTCCTTATCTGTGAAATACCTTGGAATGAGTGAGAGGTAAAGCCAATATTTTTTAAGATTAAACTTTCTGAATTTCTTCCGCCATTGGGCAATAGTTTCAATATAATCAAGCCTTCCGCTACTTTTAGAAATAAGTTTAAAACCAGGTTCCGCACATTTAACAACCATTTCCGGACCATAAGGAAGCCAGGATCCTGGAAATTGCTTCACCATTAGTGCCATAATATGGGCAGCTGAGCCTTCTTTGGCATTCACGTCCATTTCTTCGAATTCTATCATATTCTTACTGAAAACCATCGTCTGCATATAAAACCGACCCCCAACTGGCAATAGAGCATAAAGTGTTTTGAAAAAATCGCGATACACTTCCTCCTGTTTACCAGCTTGCCATTCTTCTACAGAACAGAAATGCTCCAAACCCCCAATACAGGTAATGGCATCAAAGGTTCCAAAATCTATGGGCTTTATATATCGGCAATCTTTCACTATCACATTAAAACCATTCTTCTGACAAGCATCTGCCTGTCCTTGTGAGAGCGTTAAGCCAGTACTCTCTGCGCCTCTTTCTTGCACGATATACCTAGTGAAAGGTGCCCAGCCACAGGCCATGTCAAGTACATTGGAACCCTTGCCAATATTGAGGCTATCGGCTATAAATTTATGTTTTTCCTTTTGAGCTTCCTCCAATGACATCGAAAAGTCCCCATCGTATTTCGCACCGCTATAATCTCCTGTTTCTCCCATACTCAAACGAAATATCTCGTCGATGGTAGTGTATGTAAAATCTAAATCTTTTTGCTCTGCCATTTACTGTCTTTTTGTTTTATATACCTTATAATTTTTCGAATGTGGAAGGTAGTGAAAATTGTTTTGTGTGATCTTATGATATCCTCAAATAGGCGAGTTCTTCCTGGTATTGTTTTGAATTATTTAATAATCTTGTTCGTTAAGATTTATAAATGAATATTTATTCATTTAATTTTCCTTATCAGGGTTAGGAACATAGAAAAACAAAAATCAGTCATTTTAGCCACTATAGAGGTTACTAATGAGGTAGGGTTTGCTTCAGCTTCGTTTTCAAAGATTGCAAAGGAAGCTGGTGAGGCCTATTTTTTATCCAAAATTGTGGAAGCGCATGCTGCCGGTTTACCTTATCAGATTATGATGTATTCAAGGCTCTAACGCAACAAATCGTTGCAATTATTTGATTAATCTAAGCCACATATTTTAGTTCAAAATCTATCATTTATTGAGGAGTTTTTTGGCGATAAGAAGCAAATACTTATAGCCATTTATGTGGATAGTTTTTTATTGGGTACAAGTTCTAAATATGCAACCTCATCGAAAAAGTGATATTCCTTCCTATATTCTGAATGCCATCCGGCTTTAATCGCGATAAATGGGCAACATAACTTTCGTTAGTAAGATTCGTTACCGAAATCCCCAAATCTAGATCCATTTTCCGGAGAGTGATAGAGCTTCCGCCACCTAAACTCAATAAATTATAACCTTTAGTACTGGTTTCAAACGCCCCCGCATTATTTTGCTCCAAGGTGTTCTCAAGCTTTATAAACGCAAAGCTTTCCTTCAGAAATTGGGCCTGATTAAATTCTACTCTCAAGGTGTTCTTTATTGTATTCGCTGGAATCAACGGCAGATAGTCTCCGCTATCTAACTTTCCGCTTACCGTTTCAAAACTACTCTCAATATGCAGCCAGTCTAGGGGGTGCGGATGTATGTGTAATCCAACCTCCCCACCATATAAATAGGCGTTTTCCTGCACGTAATTATAAACGACAGCATTGTCGATTATAACAATGCTAGGGGTAATAAAAATGTAATCCTGGATGCCATTATAGAAGCCATTGGCGGAAATTTCAAAATGCTCATCCCGAAATTCCAACGAAAGGTCTAATTGATAATTCTGCTCATTATTGAGTGCTGCATTTCCAATCTCATATCTGTTGGTTCCTTCGTGAACACCATTCGAAGCGAGCTCAGCTAGATTTGGAGCTCTAAATCCGCTGGCAATATTAAGACGTCCAATAAGCACTTTGGAAAACTCCGCTTTTGCACCAAGTGCTGCATTAAAACTGTTGAAAATTAGGTCTATAGCATCAATAAAATTTATGTCTGAAGCGTTTCCGGAGGCTTCACTGCCAATATTTCTATGGTCAAAACGCAACCCAGCCTGTAAGTCTATCGTCTCTAAATGGTAATGCGTGGTTGCCATAACACCAATATCTCTAGTCGTTGCGTTGGGAATTAGCAGTTCCTCACCAAAGTT
>JBLHIC010000145.1:0-4525 GCA_047614245.1 Flavobacteriaceae bacterium | reverse complement strand
CAGACCAAATAATAGCTGAATAGCAACTAGACTAAGATCATAGTAGTTTGCAAATAAAAAATGTACGGTTCTTATAAAAAGGACATAAACGGGATATCTATTGATGCCAATGTGCCAAAAGCTGTTTGTTGCAGGCGAATAAATAGCCGGAATAGAAATTAGGTAGCTAAATATTCCAACATAAAAAATAAGCAACAAGATATTCTCTATAGAAAATTTTGATTTGAGACTTGTCAATAACTTATTCATGGAAGCGTTTAATTGTTTTGTTTAAGAGGCTTATAAAACTAAAAAAAAAATTAGCTTTACACCTATGTTTATAATCTCTATTATTCTTGAATAATAAATCTAATCATACAGAAACTTATATCACTGTTAGAAAATATGAGCCGCAAGATAAACTATTGTGGGACATTTTTATAGAGCAGGCGAAGAATGCGACGTTTTTATTTTCGAGGGATTTTATCGAATACCATAAAGATAGATTCACAGATTATTCACTTCTTGTGCATAAAGGAAAAGAGCTAGTTGGCTTGGTTCCTGCAAATCTAGTCGAAAATAAACTCTATTCGCACCAGGGTCTTACCTATGGTGGGTTGGTTCTAAACAACAAGTCAAAACTTGTAGATGTAAGTGACTATTTTGCTGCCGTATTGTCTTTTTTAAATTCTGAAGGAATCGATTCGTTGTATATAAAATTACTCCCTAATATCTATCATCTCTTGCCTAGTGATGAATTGCAATACCTTCTTTTTATTACGGAAGCCAAACTGGTACGGACGGATGTTTCCAGCACTATTGAGCTCGGTAATGCCCTGAAAATTAAATCCAACAGGATGGAGGGAGTTAAGAAAGCGAAAAAGCATAACCTGAGAATTACTGAAGGAGCTGAGTTTGATGAATTTTGGGATGAAATTCTAGTTCCTAATTTAAAGGAACGGCATAATGCTGCACCCGTTCATTCTTTAGATGAAATAAAAGATTTAAATTCAAGTTTTCCTAATAGCATCCTTCAATTTAATGTATACGATGGAAATAAATTAGTGGCAGGGGCAACTATTTTTGAAACGAAAAATGTGACGCACGCGCAGTATATTTCAGCTAATGCCGATAAACAAACATTGGGCAGCTTGGATTTTTTGTTTGAATATCTAATCAAAACCCGATTTAAGGATAAAAAGTACTTTGATTTTGGTACTTCAAATGAAAATTCGGGTAAAAATGTAAACAAGGGTTTACAATATTGGAAGGAGTGTTTTGGAGCAAGAAGCATTGTCCATCAAACTTATGAGGTTAAGACTTCTAACTATTTGAAGATTAAAGACGTTTTTATATGATTCCATTTTTAGATCTGCATAGTATCAATCACCGCTTTGAAGCACAATTTCAAGAGGTGTTCAAGCAGTTTTTAGATACAGGCTATTACGTCCTAGGCAAAAATGTATCGGCTTTTGAAAAAGAGTTTGCCGACTATTGCGGCACAAAGCATTGTGTTGGTGTTGCCAACGGATTAGATGCATTGCGGCTTATTATTGAAGCCTATAAAATTATGGGTAAGTTGGAGGATGGCGATGAGGTTTTAGTTGCTTCAAATACATATATAGCGACTATCATCGGTATCAAACAAGCCGGGTTGGTTCCCGTATTAGTTGAAGCCGAATCAAAGACCTTTAATTTCAACATAGAGGCTTTAAAACAAGCTATTAGCGCTAAAACTAAGGCTATAATGACCGTTCATCTGTATGGTCAGCTTTCACCAATGGAGGAGATAAATGTTCTGGCAAAGGCAAGCAATTTATACGTTATAGAGGATGCCGCTCAGGGTCATGGTGCTCGGGACAAAGACGGCAATCGCGCGGGGAATTTAGGAAACGCGGCAGGATTTAGTTTTTATCCAACAAAGAACTTAGGTGCTTTGGGAGATGGCGGAGCCGTGACGACAAATAACGAGGAGCTAGCTTCTGTGATTCGTGTGCTTCGAAATTATGGTCAGGCTAAGAAATATGTCTGTGATTATATAGGAGTTAATTCTCGATTGGATGAAATTCAGGCTGCCTTCTTAAGATGTAAATTACCAAGCTTAGATGGTGATAACAATCGTAGATCTGAAATCGCAGGGCGTTATCTTTCAGAAATAAAAAACAGTAAAATTGCTCTTCCAACGTGGGAGGGGGGAGAGGATCATGTATTTCATTTGTTTGTAGTACTCGTCCAGGAGCGTGATGATTTTATAGAATACCTTAAACGTAATGATATCGGTACGCTTGTCCATTATCCTGTGGCACCACATAATCAGAAAGCGCTCCCGGAATATCACCAATTAAAGTTTCCAGTCACGGAGAAAATCCATAACGAGATTGTGAGTATTCCTATAAGTCCTGTTTTAACGGAGACTCAAGTAAGTCGGATAATTTCAGTTTTAAATTCATACTAATTGAAAATCCCAGAATTTATAAGGAAGAACTTGTTGCTGAAGATAACTTCACTGAATGCAGTAGTGATTGCGATACGTCTTTTTATTTCAATATTTATCCAGCGCTTATTGGCAGAATTGGTTGGCGAAGCCGGAATTGCAAAAATTGGCCAACTACGGAATTTATCAGAATTAATTACCTCTTTTTCTTCATTTGGAGTATTCACAGGGGTTGTGAAATATGTAGCCGAACATAAAGAAAATAAGGATCAATTGCAGAAGCTGTTTTCTACTGTATTTGTGTTGAGTATTGTCGGGATTGTGACCTCGTTCTCGGTTCTATTCTTTTGGGCAGAAGCTATAAGTAAGTACTTGTTTGTGACGGCAGACTATGCATATCTCATAAAGCTATTGGCGGTTATTGTACCATTTATAAGTCTTTATAGAATTTTTAATGGTGTCGTCAATGGGTTGACGATGTATAAAAAATTCGCTAAAATCGATTTGTTTTCCTATCTCGCCAGCGCAGGATTAATGGTTTGGTTCTTATTACAATATAACATAGACGGCGCCTTGATTGCTATTGTAATTACACCGGCTATTCAGCTTTCCGTGCTTTTGTTTATATTTTTTAAGGTTTTAAGAGAGTATATAAAGTTTTCTAAACTGTCTTTTAAAGCACCTATGCTCAACGTATTATTAGCATTCTCGTTGATGTCTTTTTTCTCAACCGTCTTGCTGAATTTAGTTTCTATCGAAATTCGTTCAATGATAACCAATCGAATTACGGAAGCAGATGCTGGTGTTTGGACAGCAATGACCAACATTTCAAAAAATTATATGGTCTTTTCTACTTCGCTTTTCACCCTCTATGTACTGCCCAAATTCGCTGGTATTTATGGTAAAAAAGCTTTTAAAACTGAAGTGTTTTCTATCTATAAAATATTGTTACCTATTTTTGGGATAGGAATGTTGCTCGTTTATTTTGGACGAACTTGGCTGATACAATTGATTTATCCTGGATTTGATAGCATGGAGCCGCTTTTTAAATGGCAGTTATTGGGAGACTTTGTGCGTTTAGGAACGATCGTTATTGGATATCAGTTTATAGCTAAAAAGTTAGTCCGAAGTTTTATCTTTTCTGAAGTATTTTCTCTGGGGCTGTTTTATTTGTTCGCGAGATATTTGACAGATTATTATGGGGTGGAGGGCGTTGTAATGGCTCATTTCTTTAGATATGTCCTTAGTTTCTTTTTAATATTTTATCTTGTAATAAGATATTTTAAGAAGACTGAAAATACTGAAAGAAGTGATGTAAAACTGACCGATGATGGGTAATAGCTGTATATTCGGAAACGAAATAATTCGCTTTGAAGCCTGATTCTCTATTAAGTAGTTTTTAAAAATGATAAATAAGTTAGTTGTTAATGTATTGATGAAACTCCGAAAATTGAGGTATTCATTTTATTCGAACAATTCGAATGTCACTGGAAGATATCGACAGTACCAGCCAGTAGTTATTAGAGGGAAAGGAAAAGTCACTTTTGAAAGTGATGTAAATTTTGGTGTAATCAATTCACCGATGTTTTATAACACCTATGCGTATATCGAGGCTAGAACTGAAGAATCGCATATTCATTTTGGCTCAAATATCAACATCAATAACGGTTTCTCAATCGTTTCAGAAACGAAAATAGTGATTGCTAATGATGTGTTGATTGGTTTTAATTGTCACATTATTGATAGTGATTTTCATAATCTAGAAATTGATAAACGTCATGAAACCGATCCATTAGCAGCTGAGGTTTTTATAGGGAAGAATGTATTTATAGGGAACAATGTTACCATTCTAAAAGGTGTAACAATTGGTGAAAATAGTGTGGTGGCAAGTGGTGCAATTGTTACTAAAAGCTGTCCTAAAAATACAGTAATTGCAGGTGTTCCGGCAAAGGTGGTTAAAACACTTTCTTAAATCATTTCCTCACATAATTATTGTTGCCAGCGTTCTAGATATAGGGAAGCAATCTTTTTATAGTCGTGTTCTTCTGCAATAAATTTTCGGGCCTTATTTCCAATTTCTTCGATTTGCTTCGGATTTTCAATAAGCATTGA
>JBLHIC010000144.1:0-4573 GCA_047614245.1 Flavobacteriaceae bacterium | reverse complement strand
TTTCTGCGATTCGTATTCAACCTTGAACAAAATGTATACAATAAAGCAAAGCCACCAAAATAACTTTGCGTTATAATAAAAAACTTAAAAAAATGGCAAAGTCAAATTGGAATGCAAACAACCTCCCTGAGTTATCAGGAAAAGTTATCATTGTTACTGGAGCAACAAGTGGTCTTGGTAAAGAAGCAACAGAAGTATTAGCAAATAAAAATGCGAAGGTCATTATGGCTATCAGAAATATTACCAAGGGACAACAAGTTGTCGATGAAATTAAACAGCAAAACGCTAATGCCCAAATAGAAATGATACGCTTAGACTTGTCAAGTCTAAGCTCAGTTAAAACATTTGTCGACGAATTTATTATAAAATATGATCGCTTAGATGTCTTAATAAACAATGCAGGAATAATGTTTAGTCCTTACGAAGAAACTACGGAAGGATTTGAACTACAAATGGGAACAAATCATTTTGGGCATTTTGCGTTAACAGATCAATTAATGTCTATCCTTAAAAAAACACCTAATTCTCGAGTTGTTGTTACATCTAGTTTAGGTCACAAAATGTCGAAAGGAATAGATTTTAAAGACATTCATTGGAATAGTAGAAAGTACCACGAACGACAAGCTTATTTTGATAGCAAACTAGCTAATATATATTTCACCTACGAATTTGCCAAGAGATATAAAAATGATACCGATGCTCCAATAATTGCAATGGCTCACCCAGGATGGACAAGTTCAGGGTTGCAACAACACTCTCCAACTATGAGATTCTTAAATAAATTCTTTGGTCAAGAACCCAAAGATGGTGTACTACCAACATTAAGAGCCGCTTTTGGAAAAGATACTAAATCTGGAGATTTTTTTGGACCATCTCGTTTCTTTGAAATGCACGGAAATCCAATATTAGTGGAGTCAAGCAAATTGGCAAAAGATGCTGTTAATGCGAAAAAATTATGGGACTTATCTGTGGAATTGACTAAGGTAAATCATTAATTAGAGCGTTCATTCAACATACATTAAATTAGGTGAAAGGGGAATTATTTGAAGGAAAAATAATAGCCCTAGTTAGCTTTGCTACACTCCTTTCTTCTTTTCTTTTTTGGAAATTTGGAACAACACCAAATGCCAAAGCAATTGTTATTCCACTTTTAATTGTGGGTATAATTGCGGCTAGCGTATCTGCACCAATGGTTTTTTATAAAAAAAAAAGATTAGTTGAATTTCAGTCCAACTATGAAGAAAATCGCACAGCATTCATTCAATCTAAAAAAAACGAGTAGAAGACTTTCAGTATCTGTACAAGACAGCATTAATTGCTACTGTTGCATTTTTAGTCGTTGCATTATGTCTACTATGGTTTACAAAAGTCAATATATACACGCTTCGGCTATTGCGTTGATATTGTTTGGATTATCCTTACAAAGGATCCACTATTTTTCGGAAGAAAGAGCCAAAGTCTATTCCGAGCATATTAATCAAGAATTTAATATATTAAAAAATATAGCATAGGTCTTAACTTTTTTACCCCACTTTTTGTAGGAATTCCAGTCCTTGATATTTTTCTTTTTTTGTGCAAACGTCTGCTTAAAGAACGGTTTTATAATCTATTAACATATTTGTTGTTTAATAAAAACAATAAATCGTTAAACAAAATGTATCTTTATAGCGTGATTTAAAACAATCTTCTTTCTAGCTTTTTTAAGCTAGAAAACAATCATGATTCACATTACTTAGTTACTCATATTCCAATGACAGAGACAAAACGGTTTACAGTAAGAGAACTCGACAGAATCATAGAAATGGCTTGGGAGGATCGAACACCATTTGAGGCTATTTTGTTTCAATTTGGATTGCCCGAAAAGGAAGTTATTAAGGTGATGCGTGGTAATATTAAAGAATCTAGCTTTAAGCGATGGCGTAAACGAGTAAATAGTGGCGTGAGTAAAAAGCATTTAAATAAACGGAGCTCCGAGATTACTCGTTTTAAGTGTTCTCGTCAACAGGCAATTTCAGGAAATAAAATAAGTAAACGATAAATGGAGTTATTTGAAAAAACCACCATGTTTCCGACCTCTTATGATGAAGTTCTTCAACGTGTTCGGAAGATTGATCCTATCAAGTATGCCGCCTCTCGAAATTATATTAACGGCTCTGTCACCTATTTATCGCCTTATATTTCAAGAGGTATTATTTCTACAAAATTTATACTTTTTGAACTGATGAAGAGAGGGTACGAACCGTCTCGGATTCAAAAGTTTACTCAAGAATTAGCGTGGAGAGATTACTGGCAACAGGTTTGGATAGCAAAAGGAGATGGTATTAATCAAGATTTAAAACACGAGCAACAACCGGTTTCATCTAATGATATTCCCACAGCAATTGTAACAGCCAATACAGGTATTGAAGCGGTTGACAAAGCTATTCGAACGTTTTATCAAACAGGTTATATGCACAATCACTTGAGAATGTATATTGCATCTATTTCTTGTAACATGGGACAAAGTCATTGGAAATCTCCTGCTCAATGGATGTATTATTATTTGTTAGATGCCGACTGGGCAAGCAATGCACTAAGTTGGCAGTGGGTATCCGGAGCCAATGCCAATAAAAAATATGTGGCCAATCAAGAGAATATCAACAAATATTGTTTTACAAATCAAAAACATACTTTCTTAGATGTGCCGTATGAAGCGTTTCCTTTTCTAAAAATTCCTGAAGTTTTAAAAGACACTGTTCCATTTGCATTGAAAACGGATTTGCCAACTCAAAAAGAAATAGTAATAGATGAAGCCCTTCCAACCTATATCTATAATTTTTATAACCTAGACCCTATGTGGGGAGAAGAGATTGTTGCAAATAGAATTCTACTATTAGAACCGACTCATTTTGAGCAATATCCTATAGCACAAAACTCGATTGATTTCATGCTTCAATTTTCCGAAGAAAATATATCTAATATTCAGATTTACATAGGTGAATTTAAGGCTTTTAATGAAGTTTATAATTCTACCGTTATTTACTACAAAGAGCACCCCCTAAATAATCATTATCAAGGGATAGAAGAAGCTAGAGATTGGATGTTTGATGTAAAAGGTTATTATTCCTCTTTCTTTTCTTTTTGGAAAAAATGTAAAAAAGAGTTAGGGTATTGAAAGGCCAAATGATAAATATTGTTTGGTTAAAGCGAGATATCCGTTCACAGGACCATGAGCCTTTATTAAGAGCAGAGCGCGCTGGTTTACCCTATCGTATTGTTTATTTATTTGAGCCTTCTTTAATTGAATACCCAGATACAAGCTTGAGACATTTACAGTTTGTCTACCATTCTATATTAGCCTTAAATAAGACTTTGGCTCCTTTTAATAGAAGTGTTACTATTTTTTATGGAGAAGCTATTGATGTGTTTCAATACCTTGCAGCAGACTTTAATGTCAAAACTATTTTTAGCTTTCGTGAAAGTGGAACTCAAATCACTTGGCAACGGGATAAAAAAATAAAGAGCTTGTGCCAACAACATCATATTGAATGGAAAGAATCACAGCGGGATGGAGTTTTGAGAGGAATTAAAAATCGATACGATTGGAATAAACAATGGCATCAATCAATGCACCGATCAGTTCTTCAAAATAATTATTCTATCGATCAAGAAGAACCACTTTTGCATTCCTTTTTATTGCCCGAAAAATTATCCGTTCAACTTAATGCATACTCAGAAAAATACCAACCGGCTGGTGAACAGAATGCTTGGCGCTATTTAAAATCATTTGCCAATAAAAGAGGGTTTAACTATCAGAGGCATATTTCAAAACCTACTGAAAGTAGAACGGGTTGTAGTCGATTATCTCCTTTTTTAGCTTGGGGAAATTTGAGTATTAAGCAAGTCTTTCACTTTATAGGAACACACCCGAATGGAACAAAAAATAGCAGGGCTTTTTCTGCAATGTTGACGCGACTGCATTGGCATTGTCATTTTATTCAGAAGTTTGAAGTAGAATGTAGTTATGAAACCGATTGTGTGAATAGTGGGTATGAACTTTTGGCCCATGAAAAGAATCCCGCTTTTTTAAAAGCTTGGGAAACAGGCACAACAGGATATCCATTAATTGATGCATGTATGCGAGCTGTGGCAGAAACAGGCTGGATTAACTTCCGAATGCGCGCGATGGTCGTTTCTTTTTTAGCCTTAAATCTCGATCAAGATTGGAGAGATGGTACCTACCATTTAGCCAAACAATTTTTAGATTATGAACCTGGTATTCATTATCCGCAGTTTCAAATGCAGGCAGGTACAACGGGTATTAACACCGTTCGTCTTTATAATCCTGTAAAAAATTCTCAGGAACATGATCCTCAAGGCGTTTTTATAAAAAAATGGATTCCAGAGCTCAATAAAGTTCCAGAAGCTTTTATTCACGAACCTTGGAAAATGACGGCTATGGATCAACTGTTTTGTGAAGTAACTATAGGTAAAGATTACCCCTTGCCAATTGTAGATTTACAAGAAAGTGCACGACTTGCAAGAGATAAAATTTGGGGTCACAAGAAGCATCCTGCAGTACAAAAAGAAAAAA
>JBLHIC010000143.1:0-4616 GCA_047614245.1 Flavobacteriaceae bacterium | reverse complement strand
CGCACTGGTTTAACACTAGGGGTGATTGACTACGGAAACCCAAGTGCTATTGGTTATTCAATTTCTGTAATGCCTTTTCTTGAAACCAGTGTTTTTAAAATTAAGAACCTTTTCTTAAATGGTGCATATGGCATGTCACTTCTTACAAAAAAATACCACCCCATTACTAACCCAGAAAACGCAGCAATAACAACAGATCTCAACTGGGCTTTTCGTTTATTTTTCCAGTATCAATTAATCACTACAAGGAAAATAAACTGGCGAATGGGTTTGGGGTATATGCATCAATCTAATGGTCATTTCAGACTTCCCAATGACGGCCTCAATTCAATTTTTGTGAGCACGTCGGTACAACTAAACTACAAATCAAAGACATCTTTGGATGTCGAAGTCGAAGATTTAAGTAAGGAAAGAGGACAATTCCGCAACACCTTCGTTTCCTTTAGGACAGGCCTAGGTGCCAATGTATTTTCCACAAAGATTAACACTCCAGAACCAGTATATACAGCTGCCCTTTCTGCCGGTTTAGTTTATAACAAGACTTTTAAATACAGTGCAGGTTTTTATTACCGATACTATCAACAATACTATAACTACATAGTATCTGAAGGTGAACTTATAAATGAAGAATATCCTCATTTTAAAGAAAACCCATATAAATATGCTACGAATTTTGGAGTATTTATTAGTGCAGAATTACTTCTAAGTCATATAGGTATAGAGCTTGCCTTAGGATATAACATTTTTAAACCATTTTATGCTGTAGACAGACGTGTAGGCCAAGCTACTCCTTATATATCGAATGGCGAAGTTTATTATGCCAACGCCGATCTAAATTTTGAATACGAACTAAAGCAAAGGATTTCCTGCAGGCTCGGACTTAAATATTATCTCTTTTCAACAAACGACGAGCATCCTTATAATTTTTATATCGGGGGTCACATTAATTCTAATTTTTGGCAAGCCGATTTTAGCGAGCTAAGTGCTGGAATTGTTTATAATTTCAACTTTCTTAAGAAATAAAGACTAGGCTTGTGCGATACCTATTTAATATCAAATATCGCATAAAACTCGTTAGGCATTACAAGCAACTTATAATGTCGTATTTCGTGACAATGTGATATTTACCATCACCCAAATCCACTAAGACTGCGTTATTGTCTTTGGCCATTAGCCTAGAAACTTCTTCTATTGGCGTAATTTTTTTAACTATTGGAAAAGGTTTATTCATCACATCCTTTATGGGAATTTCAGAAATATTCTTATTCTCCATAAACTCCCGCAATAAATCTGTTTCATCCAAGGAACCTACGAAACCAGAGGTATCTTCAACAGGAATTTGAGAAATCTTATACATTTTCATTCGTTCAATAGCGTGCCCAACTAGCTCTTCTGTTCTAACTGTAATCAATGGTTTATCAATATGACTCTTAATTAAATCTGCTGCGATAGTAGCTTCGTCTTCAATAAAACCTCGCTCCCGCATCCACTCATCATTATACATTTTACCAACATATCTACTTCCGTGATCGTGAAACAACACCACTACAACATCATCTTTTGTGAAATGTTCTTTTAATTGTAACAATCCTTTAATTGCAGATCCAGCAGAATTCCCTAAAAACATCCCTTCTATTTTCGAAAGTTTTTGGGTATAAATAGCTGCGTCCTTATCAGTTACTTTGGTGAAACCATCAATAATATCAAAATCAACATTTTTTGGAAGAATATCTTCCCCAATCCCTTCAGTGATATACGGGTAAATTTCGTTTTCATCAAATATTCCAGTTTCATGATATTTCTTAAAAACACTTCCGTAGGTATCGACTCCCCACACCTTAATATTTGGATTCTGCTCCTTTAAATATTTACCAACGCCACTAATCGTTCCACCAGTTCCTACTCCAACGATAAAGTGGGTCACTTTGCCATCGGTCTGTTTCCAGATTTCTGGACCAGTACTTTCGTAGTGCGCTTTTGCGTTACTTGGATTGTCATACTGATTCACATACCAACTATTTGGTGTTTCTTCTGCCAAACGTTTCGAAGTGGAATAATAGGATCTTGGATCTGTAGGCTCAACATTGGTAGGACAAACTATAACCTTACTTCCTACTGCACGAAGAATATCCATCTTCTCCTTACTCTGCTTGTCACTAATCACACAAACCATTTTGTAGCCTTTAATAATTGCTACAAGTGCTAGTCCCATGCCTGTATTTCCCGAAGTTCCTTCTATAATGGTTCCGCCTGGTTTTAAACGTCCGTCGGCTTCTGCATCCTCTACCATTTTTAAAGCCATACGGTCTTTCGTGGAATTCCCTGGATTAAAGGTTTCGTATTTTGCCAAGACCAATGCAGGTATATCTTCGATAAGTTTATTTATTTTCACCATCGGCGTATTTCCGATGGTTCCTAATATATTTTCAGCGTATTCCATAAGTTTATTTCAGAATTGCAAAGATACGGTTTACACCTATAAAAAGAAAATCATTTAGGCTTTGAAAGCACGAGGTTTTAATGCTCTCAAACTACTGAAAAGTCCATTCTTTTACTAACAAAATGTGCTCAGTGAGCTGAAACAGATCAACGGGGTAATAATCAAGAGAATCTTGCGCCAAATAAACCGAATGCAATGGTTTGAGCTTTACTTTATAAGTTTCGAACTTGAATTTTTTATTATTTACATTCACTAAGACATCATTGACAAACTTCGAGCAATAAACCTTAGTGGTATCTTTCGACTTAAAACTCAGATCAAATTTAAGATGGATCTGCTTGTATTTTTTAAGCTGTGATTTTAATTTTAAGATTTCATAAGTAGTTAAATTGTCAATTACCCAAATACTTGCATTGTAAATTGATTCCTTCCTCACATCGAAGAAGACGTCAAGCTTTTCATGTATTAAAGCTGTGATATTTTTTTTCCTCGGACTCAAAACATGATATACAATCCATTCAGAATCTTGAAAAACACAAATTCCAACATGGGAAGGTTTATTATTGCTAATATTATACTCCTTAGATACCAGCCCTTCTTTAGTGTTTGTTCCTCTAAAAACAAGATAAGACTTTTTCTTATCTAGGATATCAGTATTTATAGCATAACCTTTCTTTTTGCAATGCACAAGGGTGGCGCACAAGCACCACCCAATTGCAAAAAGAGATAATCTTTTAATCACTCTTTATAAATTTGCGCCAATTCTTAATTGGAAACTATACAGCTCTACAATCTTAATTTCTGAAACAGAATCATTATAAGCTTGAAATAGATCAGCTTGAGTATTCAATCCAAAGCCAAAACTGTAAATATCACTTAATTGATACCTGATCCCCAAATTCAATTGCAATCCAAAACTAAAGCCTACATTGTTTTCCTTTTGAGAACTATTTAAGGCGATATTTTCAACTTTTACTTTATAAAGTGAGGCTGCATATATTCCGGTTTCAGCATAAATTGTAGATTTTTCTACGAATTCATGACCATACCTTAGTAAAACTGGCATTTTTATAAAATTATTCACTTGAAACAACGGACTCGAATTAGCTGTTACTGGAATTTCATATTGAATGCGCAAATACTCAACAGCTACTATCAACGAAAGTTGCTTACTCAAAACGAAATCTTTCCCTACCCCACCTCCAACCGCATTGGCATTAACCTTATAATTATTTTCTGATTCAACGGTTGCGTTTCCGAAAAAATAATTTGCAAAATAATCACCTTTAGCGGCTAGGCTTTCTTGAGAAAAAACATTTAATGTTATAAACAGTGCGAAGAAGAAAAAGTTGTTTTTCATATTAGAATAATTTACAATTATTGTTGTTGTGATTTTTCCCAAAAACAGTATACCACACCCACAATTCCTCCGGCTACACCGCACCCAGGCCCACAAATTGCGGTCCCAATACTTATACCGGTAACAACTGCAACATAACAACCGTTCGCTCTAATATCTGGCGGTAAATTATCAGTTAGCATGTTTGATAAAAGAATAGTTTCCTTCTCAGAAATATCTAAATTTAAAAAATCCGCTTGTTGCGTTAAACCTGAAATTACTTCTCCATCACTATTAGTCAACAAGGTCGATTTTGCAAACGCTGTATACGGCTGCTGATTCAAAAAATATTGCATCCCTTCAGTTTCTGCCACTCCAATATAGCCGAGTACCTGATTAAAAAAGCTAAGTGTCACAGAGCCGGGTTGCTCGCCAACCATTACTAAATAGACGTCCAATTCGGCTTGGGTAGAAAAATTTGGTAATGGGTTCCTATTTCCCTCCACATCTTCTCGAATCGTCTTCGCTGACTTTAGGATATAGGCTACGTCGTTCTGAACTTTTAGATTCAATTCCTGGATGTCAACAGTCTCATTATCATTTGAACACGAAATAAAAACGAATAATAATGACAGACAAACTATACTATATAAGACTTGTTTTTTCATAATACATTGATTTAAATTAATTAATAAATTTTTGTATTAAAGTCAGAATGCTGCGCAACATAAAATCTTTAACGATGGTATAAAGTAATTGGAAATAAAACTCAAATCAAAACGATGTGTAACGGCATTCAGGAATTTCGACCTGAGATTTAAGAATGTTATTTTAAAA
>JBLHIC010000142.1:0-4622 GCA_047614245.1 Flavobacteriaceae bacterium | reverse complement strand
TGACTAGTAGTATAAGCCAACGCAAATATCCATTTGTAAGTGGTTTTTCTTGTATGAGTTCGGTGGTTAAACTCATGACTCTCGGAGATGAATCTAGGGTGGTTAGCGTGGTGCTAAACATAGTCGTTAGGGCGGCAATGCCTATTATAAGTTTAGCGTTTTGTCCAAGACTAAATGTATACATTGAAATTAATTGATTGGCAAATTCACTTCCCTTTGGTGAAAAACTTTCGCCGGTGTTATGCATGACGATAGCACCTAATGCAAGAAAACTTATACCAAGTATAATGGTTGTAATAAATCCTACATTAAAATCGAAGCGAGATTGTTTTCTCGTAATAGATGGATTCAGCTTTTGTTTTTCGACCGTCCAAATGGAATGCCAAATAGAAATATCTAATGGAGCAGGCATCCAGCCCATAAATGCTATTAAAAATGCTACTGATATCGCATTGGTAGGCAGCACTTGCGAGAAATCGAGAGTTGTTTCGGGTCTTATGGCTAAAACGACTGCAATTAAAGTACTAATGGTTAACAGTATAACAATCATTTTCATTAATGAATCTAAGACTTTATACCTGCCTAGAATAAGTACGGTAAAACAAATGACTGTTATAAAGGCTGTCCAAAGAACAACAGATCCAAACCCGAATAGACTTGAGGCAATTCCTGCGGTTACAATTGTAACCGCAGTTTGGATGGTAAACATCGTAGCAAACGTTAATATAAAATAGGTGATTAAAACGCCCTTACCTAATTTTTTATAACCGTGTAATAAACTCTCTCCAGTGGCAGATGCGTAACGAGGTCCGAATTCAAAAAATGGATATTTAACAAGGTTTATAAGCAGTAGTGCCCAGAGTAATCCAAATCCAAAATCGGCTCCTGCTCTAGTTGATTGAACTAAATGCGATACCCCTATGGCAGCTCCAGCAAAAAGAAATCCGGGGCCCAGTGTTTTAAGGGATAGTCTCAAATTTTACTGTTTTGGGTGATTATGTCAGCTAATAATTTCCGTGCTCTTAACAGTCGAACTTTTACGTTATTCAATGGCTCTCCGAGTGATTCTGAAATGTCATTATAGCTCATTTCATGAAAGTAGCGAAGATTAATTACTTCTTGGTAATGAGGCTTTAATAGTTTGATATATCTTAATAGTTCTGCCAGGTTTTGCTTGGTTATCAATATATCTTCAGGCGTGGGCGAACCATCTACTATTTTGTTAACCTGATCTTCGATTACGCCTGTCGTTCTTGAATAAATGGACGCGTTTTTCTTTCTGGTTTTATCGATATGAATATTTTTAGAAATGGCGATTAACCAAGTTCCAAAAGCATATTTCTCATCAAATGATTCAATTTTGTCAAAGGCTTTGGAAAAGGTCTCAATAGCAATGTCTTCAGCTTCATATTCATTTTTTATTCGTTTTATCTGAAAACCATAAACTACATTCCAAAATCCGTCTAGTAGATATTTAAAAGCACTTTGGTCTCCTTTTTTCGCTTTCTGAATTTGATCTAGAAGTTGGTTGTTAATTATTTCCACCGTTTTGGTTTTGAAAAGCTATTTGAAATAAAGATACTCATTTGCACCAATACTAAAAAGATTTCTAAGAAGGGGATAAAAGGAATAAGGTTTCTTTCATTAAGTTTTAAAGCTGCCTTTCCAATAACTAGTAGCTCAAACATAAACCTGAATGCAATCAGTGCTGCTGGGATTTTCCAATCCAAAAGTGAAATACTCAAGAACGCCAATATCCAAAATATCACATTACATATATAAAAGCTTCCTAGAAGGATTTTGTGCTTCGTTTTATAATATTTTGCCGTTGATATATGTCTTTTTTTCTGAAGAAACCAATCTCTCCAAGTGCGTTTTGGGTCTGAATACGTAAATGCTTCTTTCTCAAAGCAAATGGCAGTGTTCGTTCTTGTAGCGACTTCATTTACAAATAAATCGTCATCACCTGATGGAACTTTCATATGTGAAATAAAGCCGTTGTTGTCATAAAATAACCCACTTGTATAGGCAAGGTTGCGGCCCACGCCCATATATGGTAATCCTGCTCTAGCATAAGAGAAGTATTGGATTGCAGTAAGCAAAGTTTCATAACGAATAAGGGCGTTAAGAAATCCGAAAGTTTTGTTATAAGCCCCATATCCCAGAATTAGCTGTCTTTGTTCAGAGAAATTGGAAGTCGTTTTTTTTAGCCAGAGATTAGAAGCTGGACGACAATCTGCATCCGTAAAAAGTAATCTTTTGTTCTTTGCTTTTTTAATTCCTAGCGTTAGAGCATATTTCTTGTTGCCCCAAAAAGCTTCATTATTTTCAACATTAACTATTTGGATACGATGGTCTTCCTTTGCAAAATTTTCCATCACACCCAGTGTCTCATCATTTGAGGCATCGTTTATTAAAATAACTTCGAAATTGGCGTAGTCTTGATCGAGCCAAAAAGGAATGTTAGTTTTTAGGTTTTCCGCTTCATTTTTGGCGCAAATAATAAGAGAGATAGGGTATAAAAGAGATTCCTTTTTAGTTGGGTTTTTTAGAAAGGAAAACTTTGTGAAAAGTAAATAGTAGCAACAATTAATGAAAATAACTACTGCAAAGACGCACAGAAGAAACATTAATTATGTGCATCTTCATTACAACTTTCAAATTGATCTGGTGTTTTTCCACAGAAGCCACATGAAGCACCATCTTTATTTAAAAATGGGCTTTGACTGGCACAGGTGCCTGCAAATTCCCCATCCTTTTTGGCCCATATTTTTATCGCGATACCAGCAACCCCAAGCAGTAATAGTATAAAAGTGATAACAAAAATCCCCATAACAATAATATATTGTACAAAAATACAATCTTTCTTACTGTTGTCTAAGTAATTTAGTTATTTTTAGCCAGTAATCTCAGAAATATCTATATGAATCTTATCGCTAGATTTTTTTTCTTTATCATAATTTCTTCAGCATTTTTTTCTTGTAAAAATGAAGGAAAAAGTACAATAGAAAATGTAGATAATGACTCAAAGGAATCGCTGATTGTTCCTGTTTCTCTTCCTGAGAAGAAAGAACTAACGACGGAATTGGAAGATCAGGTAAATAGTGTGATGGTAAAATCAATGGTTACACCTGATTTAAAAACTTTTACTAGCATGCTAGTCACTGTTGGACTTGTAGATATGTTATCAAAACAAGAAGGCCCATTCACAATAATTGGTCCGTCAAATGAAGCTTTTACTCGTTTGGGTCAATTCCAATTGAATGAACTATTAAATACGGCAAATAAGGATGAATTAATAAGATTGATTAAGAGTCATGTTATTGAGGAAAATCTTGATTCTACAACCCTTGTTCAAAAAATTAAAGAAGGTAAGGGAGGTTATGAAATTGTCTCAATGTCTGGCGCTACCTATACTGCTTCGAGAGAAGGAACAGAGATTTTTATCACTGATGTCAAAGGTGTCGCAGCACAGATTGGAAAAAGCGATATTAAAGGTGCTAATGGGGTTGTACACTTACTAGATAAGGTTCTTGGAATGAACTAGATTACATTTACTTCCGGCTCTACAAAAATTCCAAATTTTTCTTTTACTTTTTTTTGAATTCTTACAGCAAGTTCCCAGATTTCACTTCCGGTAGCATTCCCATAATTTACAAGGACTAAGGCCTGGTTTTTATGAACTCCTGCATCACCAAATTGCTTGCCTTTAAAACCAGCTTGTTCTATCAGCCAGCCAGCAGGAATTTTGAATTCTGTGGGTGATACTTCGTAAAATGGTGCCTCTGGAAATTTTACTCTAAAATGACGAAAAGTCTTTGTGTCAATCACCGGGTTCTTAAAAAAACTTCCACTGTTACCTAGTTTTTTTGGGTCTGGTAATTTGGATTCACGAATTGATATGACAGCATCAGAGATGTTTTTGATGGTCGGTTCTTTAATGTTTTTCTCGGATAGTTGCTGTTTTATCGCACCATAAGAAATGCTTTTCTTGTGATTCATCTTCGTTAAATTAAAGACAACGCTAGTGATAATATATTTGTCTCTTGCTTCATTTTTAAAGATGGATGTGCGATATCCAAAGTTACAAGCCTCCTTGGAAAATTGAACCTCGATTTTTGATTCAATTTCTATAGCCTTGCAACTTTCAAAAGTATCTTTTAGCTCAACGCCATAGGCTCCAATATTTTGAATAGGCGTGGTTCCGACATTTCCTGGAATCAAGGATAGGTTTTCAAGTCCTCCGTAGCCTCTTTCTATACAGAACAAAACAAATTGGTGCCAATTCTCACCGGCCAATGCTTCAATTTGCACTTGCTCTTCAGTTTCTGAAAGCACCTCTATTCCCTTTAAATTTAGGTGAATAACTAAGGTTTTAATATCTTGGGTGAGTAGCATGTTGCTCCCACCACCCAAAATAAAGCGCTCTTCATAATTTTTATCTGAAAGAATTTCTATCAGTTCTGCACGGGTTGTCACTGAAACATAATATTTTGCCTTGCAATCAATGCCAAAGGTATTGTAGTCTTTAAGTGATTTATTTGGTTCAATTAGCATTAATCGTTGTATATCTTCAAAGCCGCTTTCAGTATCTCAACAGCCTTAATAAGGCTTTCCTTCCT
>JBLHIC010000141.1:0-4700 GCA_047614245.1 Flavobacteriaceae bacterium | reverse complement strand
TCCTGTTAAGTTTAAAAAATCACCAATTAATTTCCCTCCTTCATAAGCGATGGTTTCATTAAATACAGTCTCAAAGGTTATGCTATCATCAATGTAAACCGTCATGTTCCAATAATTTCCGTTTGGATCTAGATAATAAGCTTTTTTGTCTATTGTTGACACAAAACATAAGACTCTACGTTCTAATTCGCTCTTAGATAAATGTTTTAATTTTTCTAAAAGGTGTTTACTTACACTAACTTTATTATTAACAAGACCGGGCACATCCTTAAAAATAACATGATTTATTTTTTGTAATACAAAAAATTGATCCCCATCGGTTTCTATTAAGAAAGTATCGTTAATATGGCCCGATGCTAATTCATTATGTGAAACATAATTTGACTTATGATCAAACTGCTTAAATGCCTCTTTTAATTGCTGAATCTTCATTTTACCAAAGTTTAGATGGGTATATATTCGTATTTAATAGAATATCAATTTCTTTACTTACAATTCCCTTATCCTCTTTATAAGTAACTCCGAACCATTTTGCATTTGAATTTAGAACCTCAACGGTTGCTTTTTCCGATTTTAATATCTCATTGACTATAGATGGAATATAGAATTCAGCATTTAAGTTATCTTTATTTTCTTCTAAAAACTTCTCAAAAAGTTCTACTCCAAACTCAAAACATTTAGGTGTAAACCCCCAAAAATTCATTGAAACTATCATGTTTTCATCAATTGGAACCATTACACCATTCTCATCTTTCCTTATTAATTGACCATTTACTTTTTCAATATGAACTCTTTCTATTACTTCTGTTAGAAAGCCTAAATCATTTACTTGACATTCCCCTCTAGACACAAATCCATGTTCTGAAACTGTGTTCTTAAGCAAATAGGCAATCATATTAAAATTATATGACTCTCTATCTATTTTTCTTAAAGTATCCGCCATTACTTTAAAAGCTTCCTTACCGTAAAAGTCATCTGCATTTATTATGGCAAAATTGTCCTTTACAACATCTTTTGCCATTAAAAGTGCGTGACCAGTTCCCCAAGGTTTTGTTCTTTCCGGATTTTGATATTTTCCAGGAACATTTTCAATTTCTTGAAACACATAATCGACTTCTGCTCTTCCTTCTAACTTTTTGCTAAAAAGGTCTTTAAATTCTTTTTCAAAACTTCTTCTAATTATAAATACAAATTTCTCAAATCCAGCATCCAATGCATCATAAATTGAAAAGTCAATTATAGTTGCTCCGCTCTCAGTAAATGTATCTAATTGCTTCAATTCTCCATAACGGCTACCCATTCCTGCTGCTAAAACTACTAAAGTCGGCTTTATTTTACTCATTTTTAAATCTTATATATTAAATAAATTAGAATGTGTAACCCTTAACGTTTTTGACGAAATTATACATCCGTTTAAATTATCAAAAGTGACACTAAAATGATATAATTATAATCTTAAATTTCATATGATAAAGTTTTCAAATTGGTCTCTCATTCTTTTTTATCATCAAAATAGCGGCTAACCTTTAAATAAAATTACTTTCCGAACTGCTTACTTACTTCAATAAATAATTCTTTAGAGCCATTCTCAATTGGAAATAAATAGAAAGCATAATTATACTCAATAGTTCCTTTTACAAGATATTTTTCTTGAGGTTTTGAGTACCAACTATCATCACCAGCAACACCGCGCTGCACTAAATCAATATTTAATTGCACTAAGTCTTGTTCTTTAATTTCTGTTGTATGTTTTGCGCTATCTACTTCAGGAATTCCATCAATTTGGTATTTTTCATCAACAGATGTTGAATCCCCATAATCAAGTCCAGGAGTCATATCAAAATCCTCGTTTGGCATATGTAAAGCCCCTATGCCTAATCCTTTTTCGGCATCTTCTGCGACAACCATTAATCCGTTTCCGTTAATATTAACTAAAGACACCCATCTCACCTCGGTTTTATATCCATTTTCTGAAGGGCGAATATAGGGCACATACTGATCTGAAACTGTAGAGGTATATAAATCCACAAAAGCTGAATGCTTTCTATCTTGATAATTTTCCCAAGGACCTCTACCAAAGTAAGTCATTTCGTTATATTGCTTTGGTAATTGCATTCGCATACCAATTCTTGGTAAATCCCCATTATAATCAGTAACTCCTAATGTATTCTCAATGCGAATAACTCCATTTCCATTAATTGTATACACACTTTTAAATAGAGTGGCTACGCCTGGTAATTTATAAGTTACTTTTAATTCAACTTCGTTGGCTGATATTTGGTTTGACACAACTTCTGTAACTTCAGAAAACAACGATGCTTTCTTCCACTCAATATTTTTAATTTGCATTTTACTTCCAAAATCATTGTCTGTAACTGCTCTCCAGAAATTTGGCTTAGGCCCTTTTCCGTCTTTCAATAACTCGTTATTTTTGAATTTGTACGAAATCAAACGCCCTTCTTCTTTGTTAAATACCAACTCTAAATCTGCATTTGAAACTATCGTATTTTGCCCCTCTTTCTTTACAAATAAATCGATACCGTTCTCTATACTTAGAGATTCTTTCTTGTATTTAGCATCTAATTTTATTTGCTCATGAGCAACTTCGAATCCTTTAGGTAATAGGCCCCAAGCACTTTTAGTAGTTGCAGAAACCTCAATAAAATATTCTGTATTTACTTGATAAGTAACATCTCCCAGAGGGATTCTAATTAATTTCCCTGTATGCGTTTCTACAGAAAGAGTCTCCATAGGAATTGTTTTTAACACCTTCCCATCTGCCTTTATAGTAGCAGTGATATCAAAAATATTTATGTCTGTAAAATCGTATAAGTTCTCTACTAAAATTCGAATTTCATCACTTCCATTTATTCCTTTTTCTTTAAAATTAATAAACTCATGTGCTTTTTTAACTTCAAATAATGCGGGTTGTGGCGTACGATCTGGAAAAACAATTCCATTATTCAGAAATGTACCATCTGACGGCATATCTTTTCCGTAATCTCCACCATAGGCATAATATCTCTCCCCATTTTCATCTGTTTTCCATATAGACTGATCTACCCAATCCCAAATAAATCCACCCTGTAGGTTGTCATATTGTTCAATAACATCCCAGTAATCTTGGAAGTTACCCGTACTATTACCCATTGCATGTGCATATTCACTAGGAATAAAAGGTCTGTCTGTTTTAGATTTTCCAATCTCTTCGAATATCGCAGGGGAAGGATATTGAGGTGCAATAATATCTGTATTCCAATCCATGTCATACAAACTACCATCCAAATCTTTATAAGGTCGCTCGTATTGCACAGGTCTTTTTGATTTATCGTTTGCCTTTATTGCATTATATCCTGCATAAAAATTAACCCCATTTCCTGCTTCATTACCCATTGACCAAATAATTACAGATGGATGATTTTTATCTCGCTCTACCATTCGAACCATTCTATCTACATGTGCCTTTTCCCAACGCTCATTTTTCGCCAATGAATGCTCGCCATAATACATCCCATGAGATTCGATATTTGCCTCATCAACTAGATATATCCCGTGAATATCACACAATTCATAAAATCGTCGCCCTCTTGGGTAGTGACTTAACCTAACCGCATTGATATTATTTTCTTTCCACAAGCGAATGTCTTTCATCATCATTTCTTCAGACAAGACATGACCTGTTTCTGGATCTGCTTCTTGGGCGTTTACACCTTTTAAAGTAATTCTTTGACCATTAACTAAAAGAAGCCCATTTTTAATCTCTACAGATCTAAATCCGATCTTAAAAGCTGTAGATTCTATTATGCTTCCTTTTTTGTCTTTCAACTCAATAACTAAGCTATACAAATTTGGGTGCTCTGCACTCCATTGTTTCACGTTTTTAACGGTTGCCTGAAAATTCACCTGACTTTCATTATTTCCAAGAACCGCCAATACTGAAGATTCTGATGCAATTAATTGACTACTAGAATCATATAATTTAAAGGCCACTTGCGATTTTTTATTTTTTGAAAGGTGATTTTCAATAACAACATCTAAATCTAATAGTCCATTTTTATAGGCTCCATCCAAATTTGAAACCACCTCGAAATCTTTAATTCTTAATTTAGGTTGCGCATAGACATATACACTTCGTTCAATTCCGCTAATTCTCCAAAAATCTTGACATTCCAAGTAAGAACCATCAGTCCATCTAAAAATTTGAATCGCAATGGTGTTCGTCCCAGATTTAGCAAATTGAGTTATATTAAATTCTGAAGGTAATTTACTCCCTTGTGAATAGCCAACATACGACCCATTCAGCCAAACAAATCCACCAGATTTCATTGCACCTATATGAAGAAAAATCTCATTGCCATCCCAATCAGCATTTATATTAAAGTCCCGCCTATAGGATCCTACAGGATTATATTCTGACGGTACTTTTCCTGGGTATTTAGGAACAGTTCTTACATAGCTTCCAGATGAATCAATAACAAATTCCATATCATCTGCGACTGGTGCTTTATAATCTGCAAATTCATATTGGTGATTGGCGTAAATAGGAGAGCCGAAGCCTTCTACCTCCCAGTTTGATGGCACTTTAATAATATCCCAAGCATCAACATTTTCTGACGGATTCATAAATGTGGTAGATCTGTCTTTTGGAGACCGCACCCATTTAAATTTCCATTTACCATCTAAACTTTGAAAAAAGTTAG
>JBLHIC010000140.1:0-4785 GCA_047614245.1 Flavobacteriaceae bacterium | reverse complement strand
AGCAGCAGCAGCAGCAGCAGCAACCTGATTGTTTGCAGTTCCTAAGCAGAATACATCTGGTTTATAAATGTATGCTTTTGCTCTATAATCGGAATGGTTAACACTCAAGTTTTGAAGTAGTACGGTATTTAAGTCCTTTATATTGCTATAATTCATGGGGTAGATTTAAGGATATTTATTATTATTATTATTATATTTTAATACCATATATAGTATTAGGTATATGCTATGACGTAATTAATGCGGATTCTTTCTCTATAATAGGCTCTTCAAAAATTTGTGGATTGGACATGATTGCCATAGAAGCATATATTAATAAAGATGTTGGCATTTGACCAAAAATTCCATTACCATATGATGCGATCATAACCCCGGCCATTCCTGAAATTAACGCACTCATTTTCAATTTAGTTATAGGATCCCGTATTCTGAACATGATCTTAAAAGAGGCCATCCCTATAACATATAATAAAATAATGAGATGTAATGTCAAACCAACTATGCCCATCTCTGCCCAAATCATAACGTACCAGCTATCTGTGGCTACATGCGAAAGAAATGCATTTGGTAAAAAACGTTGTGCCTTGTCACCTGCATGTCCAATACCGCCACCAAAGGGTCTAGAATCGAGATATCCTTTGAGAATTTCTTGATTATCCAGTCTTACCTGTAGGGAGGCATCGTTAGGATCAAAAGCAGTTCGCATTCTTCTCACTTGTGCATTGCCATTGGCAATCATCGTAAACTTAAAAAACACGAAAACTAGTGCAAGAAATAGTAGACCTGCGCTAAGTACTTTAATATTTTTCCTTAACACAAAATAGGTCATAAAACCAGCTAATGGCACTGCGATAGCCCCTCTAGTACCTGATATCATCATTCCATATATGCCTAATAGACCAACAATAAGAAAGAAAATTTTAGTCAGCCCCTTTTTAGATATAGAGTATATAATAAATACAACTCCTGTATATCCTTGATTTGCACCAAATTGTCCCGCATCACTCAAAAAGGAAAATATCCTAAGTTTACCAAATAAAACATGGGTTTGAGATGCTCCAGCATCTAACCAAGCTTGTTCTGCAGCATCAACCCCAAAAATCATCTGTCCTATGCCTTTAAGTGATACAAGTATTGAAAATACACCCCATACGTATAGAAAAAAATCTAATTTTTTATTGGTGTTGATAAGCATGAAAGTAAGAATAATAAAGAACAAGAAATAAAACCCAATACTTCTTCCTGCAATCCACGCTTCTATACTTCGAGCTTCAGGGTTTAGAAGTTGAAGTATACAATATCCTAACCAAATACCAGCTAAAATTGTTATGTCCTTATTGGCTGGAGACCAGTCAACTCGTTCTCTAAATCTAGAAAAAATGATCGCTAGAAAGGTTAAAACCATAATGCCATCAATGGCAAAACCTACTGGTAAATCTGTTTGTATATAACGTTCCACACCAAGTATCAAAAAATTAACTCCAATGGCTGAATAAAAACCTACAATGGGATGTTTGAATAAAATATAAAAATAAACAGGTCCCACCATCAGAAATAGTAATAATGCTAGCCCTACAATTTCTAACTTAGCAAGTATTATTGACATTATTACTAGTCCAAATAACAACAAGATCAAAGCCCTAGGTTTCGCCATTATAGCAGAACCTGACGTTACATCAAAAGGGCTTGAATTATTATTATTATTATTATTATTATTATTTGTTTTCAATTTAATTACTTTATTATTTTAATAGGGTATTGTAATGATTATTGGTTAATTTATTAAAAGTCGTTTTATAGAAAGTTATTCCGCTAGAAAATATTTGTTTGTAGGTTAATGACAATTCTTTATTTAGAAAATACATCCCCATCCAAATACCAATTAAAGTAAACGCTATGGATGCAACTGCCACAATTAGTAAAGACTTAAAAATGAAAATTGCAATAAAATCTCCAATTACATTTGCTAGAAGCATGATAAATACTTTAATGGCATTGATCTTAGGTTTATTGATACTATCTAAACCAACGCCCGTCATTCTATCAATAGGTAGTAATAACCCGTATATGGAAAACACTCTAACAATATCGACAACGTTAAAACCTGTAACTGGATCAGTTTTTAAATATTGATGCCCACTAATGACAATAACAAAGAATTCAGCAAATACAAATGTGACTAAACTTATAGCGATAAAAAGATAGGTTAAGGCACCTGAATACGTATAGAATACGCTTTTTACTTCATCAATTTGATTGTGTAAACTAGCTCTTGACATCTTGGGAAATGCCGTTGCAACGAAGCTTCGTAAAGGAATTTGTTGTAATTCGGTTAGTTTTAAAGGGATACTGTAAAGAGCAACGGCAGCACTTCCCATTGGACTCAAACTGATAATTAAAGTATCTGCGCTTCGCAGTAAGTTAGTTCCAATTAATGTGAAAGTGGTATATTTTCCAAAATTCAATAATGTCCTGTTAGTTTCTGATGTTGCCTTTGTAATGTGTTTTGTACCATCCCACCCTAAAATTATTATTATTAATGATGTAAAACCATTAATAATAATCAAAGCAATTACTAATTGATTTAAAGTCATCTCTTTAAAAAAGTAATTAAACAAAATCACAAGAAAAAATAATCCACTGTTTAACGCTTTTACTATTAATATTTGGCCATATTTTCTATCAGCCTGTAGCACGACAAGTGCGGTATTCCATGGCAGATTTAAAAACGCTAATAAAGGATACCACTTAAAGAACAAATGATAGCCAGAATTGCTAATCGTAGAATTAAAAAAAGTAGTCCAAAACAGTAATATAATGGCTATCAAAATCGTTGCCCCTAAACCAATTAAAGCATTAGATCCGATTAATTTAATTCGAGAAGATTCATCTGCACCGGACAAGAACCTAATTAAACCAGTGTTAGTAATACCAAATCGAAACATTTCTACGAAGGATCCTCCAGTTATAAACAACACCCATTCACCAAACAATTCTAAAGATAAACTTCTTGCCAAAAAGGCAAAGCCCGAAATACCTAAAAGAGCAATAACAATATTTCCAGTTAATGATAGAAAGTTATCGTCGCGTACTAATTTTTTTAGTATTTTCATCTACAATTCTTTAAATCTGGTCTTTAGTGAAAAATTGAAAATTAAACATAGCCTTTATTTTTTTTCTAAAGTCAGTACGTTTTTTTGGTAAATCGCCTAGTATTGCTTCTACCTCATTTAAGTTCACTCCATTAACAATAACCTTTATTTTTGAAGCTGAATTTTCTAATAAATTACTTAGTGCAGACTGATCTGCTTCAGACCAAACTCTATTAGAGCGACATACAAGAATTCTTAAGTCGGCCTGAGTCATTAAATTTGTGGGATAATTATTACATATTAGGGCAGGTAACTCAATAATTACATAATCTGGAGTATAATCGAGGGTAATATTATTCTGCTTAAGAATATCTAAATAACTTGTTGATTCATAGTAAAGCGAATCTATTTTATAAGAGTAATATTCTGTAGTGTCTAGGTAAGAGGCAACATCATCTAAAAATCGGTTGTTTAGGTCGATTCTAGGATCTGAATAACCAAGAAGTTTAGTAATGACTGGGAGTTTCCGTTGCTGAACAACAGGTTTTTGCTTATTATCATAATTCAGTAGCAATACTTTTCTACCCTCTTGCTTGAGTGTTTTTGCAATATTACCAGCTAAAACGGTTTTCCCTTCCATCTTTTGCGTACTAAAAACAATTATAGTTTTGACTAGTTTGTCAGATGGATTTGATCCAAAATACTGTATTATATTTTGAGTAATTATCTCAATTAACCTTTGATGAATGAAAGTTAAATTAACATTTCCAGGATTTAATACCATTTTGGGGATCATTCCTAATGGCGGTATCCCTATTATTTTACTCGCTCTGGCTGAGTTTTTCAGTGTATTGTCAAAATACTCCATCATAAAAATAATGGCCAGCGTCAAAATACCACCTAAAATACCTGCTGCAATGATTAGTATGATGCGCTTTGTCGGATTAGGTGACAATGGAAAAAATGGCTCATCAATACTTTTTATATTCGAAGACATTTCACTGTCTTGCAGCTTTAGTTTAGCTAAATTTAGGCCATGAAGAATTTCTAAGTAGCCTTGTTCTGCAACTGAAATTTCACGCTCAATTCTTTTTATAGTAGCTCCCGCTGGTGCATATTTAGCATATTTTTCTTGGAAGTCATTACTTTGACTATCCATTGTTTTAATTGTTGCTTTTAGATTTTCAGCTTCAACGACATTACTCATCCATTCTGGAAGTATTTTAGATACCGGTAAGCCATCTAGTGTGTTTTGATAGGAATACAATTCATTAACGCTTTTTTTAATATCATTAGTTAAATTTTCAGTTTGTTTTTTTAGCTTAGCCAATTTGAGAGCAAATTCTTTATTATTTTTTGATCCTATCTCAGATTGAGTTACCGCTACTTTAAAAGTAAGATCGCCCAATTGCTTCTTTTTGTCAAGAACATTATCATTCTGCTCTTGAATAGCATCTTGTATTTTTAATTTTTCTTCTAATCGTTTTGTTCCGGCTTGAACACCTGCTAACTCTGCTTTTTTCGCTCTGAAAAGCACCTCCATTTCTTCTCTTACCACTGCAACTGCCTTACTCTGTTCGTAGTAGTTAATAATATTAGTGCGTTTATTAAACTCAAGAAGCTTGTCCTCTGCCTTGTTTAGGCTTTGTCTTGCTTTTTCTAGTTCCCCTTGAAAGTATTTAACAACATCATC
>JBLHIC010000139.1:0-4941 GCA_047614245.1 Flavobacteriaceae bacterium | reverse complement strand
GAAGGCGGTTATAAAATAATGATTGTCTGGATGGCAGATAAATTAAATATTGCGGCTTCAAATAAGTTATTAAAGCTTCTGGAGGAGCCACCAGAAAAGACAGTCTTCATTTTAATTTCTGAAAACGAAGAAGACATTATTCAAACCATACGTTCCCGCTGTCAGATTTTACATTTTAATGGACTAAGCGAACCCATCATAACGGAGGCTTTGATTTCACGTGAACAAGTGGAGCCAAGTTTAGCAGCAAAAATAGCACACCAGGCACAGGGTAATTACAATATCGCCTTACACCTACTTCACGATGACAATGACGAATTTCCATTTGAGCAATGGTTTGTAACCTGGGTCCGAGCTGCTTTTAAAGCAAAAGGAAATGCGGCTGCCATTCAAGATTTAATACTTTGGAGTGAAAAAATAGCAAGTCTTGGAAGAGAAACACAAAAGAAATTCCTTGAATTTTGTATCGAAATGTTTCGTCAAGCTTTGTTGATCAATTATGAAACTAAGAGTTTAGTTTACTTTGAACCAAAAGTAGACAAATTTAAACTTGAGAATTTTGCTCCATTCGTTAACGGCAATAACATCCATGATATTTTCAAGGAACTTTCGGATGCTATGTATCACGTGGAACGCAACGGAAACGCAAAAATTATTTTAACCGATTTGTCAATTAAATTAACTCGCTTAATCCATAAAAAATAACGATATGAATAACGTCGCGTCCATTTTAATTTTAGTTTTTTTAGCTATTACATTTCTTCAGTCTGGCTATGACAAGCTGTTTTACTGGAAAGACAATGTAGAGTGGTTAAAAGCTCACTTTGCTAAAACGCACCTTAGAAACCTTGTGCCTTTGGCTCTACTGCACATTTTAGTTCTAGAATTAATTTCAGGGATATTGTGCATTGTAGGCTGTATAGAGTTATTGATTAACAACGGTAGGTTATTTGGTTTTTACGGAGCTGTTTTCTCATGTATTACATTACTTATGTTACTCTTTGGACAACGACTCGCTAAAGATTATGATGGAGCTAGAACCATTGTTATTTATTTTATACCGGCAGTAATGGCCGTTTATTGGTTAAACTAAAAAAGAATTAAAACAAACATTAAAAACATTACCTAAAATAATGACACCAAAACACCCTTCTGAATCCTTAACTATCTTAACCGATTTGGTTTTGCCAAGTGAAACAAATCCTTTGAATAATTTATTTGGCGGTGAGCTATTGGCCCGTATGGACCGTGCCGCAAGTATAGCTGCAAGAAGACATTCCAGAAGAATTGTGGTCACCGCATCTGTAAATCACGTGGCATTCAATAGAGCCATTCCTTTGGGAAGCGTAGTGACTGTAGAAGCTAAAGTTTCCAGGGCTTTTAAAACCTCAATGGAAATCTTTATAGACATTTGGGTAGAAGACAGAGAGTCAGGGAATAAGACCAAGGCAAATGAGGCCATATATACATTTGTAGCTGTAGATGATACCGGAACACCGGTAGAAATACCTCAAATAATCCCAGAAACTGAACTAGAAAAACAACGATTTGATGCCGCATTAAGACGTAAACAACTAAGTCTGCTTTTGGCAGGGAAAATGAAGCCTGAAGAGGCTACAGAATTGAAAGCTTTATTCATGTAATAAAGGCTAACCATGCTTTACTTTTTTATTGTAATAGAATAATTCTCAAAAGAGAAAATTTGCAATAAAAAAAGAAGTATTTTTACGAAAATACAGATTTATTACACAACTGCATTTTTAGGGGTGTTTATACATCCTAGTAGTTTTTTACGATTATAAAATAATATAAATAGATGAAAGAAAAGGTAAAAGAGAAGATGAGTACAGAGAAAGAAGCAAAATTAAAAGCATTACAACTTACCCTTGACAAACTAGACAAAACCTACGGAAAAGGAACGGTTATGAAAATGGGAGATAAAGCCATTGTAGAAGTAGAAACTATTTCTTCTGGCTCTTTAGGGATAGATTTAGCCCTAGGGGTTGGTGGATATCCACGAGGAAGAGTTATAGAAATATACGGTCCAGAATCATCTGGAAAAACTACTTTGACACTTCATGCTATTGCCGAGGCTCAAAAAGCGGGAGGAATTGCAGCTTTTATAGATGCTGAACACGCATTCGACAGAAATTATGCTGAAAAATTAGGTGTTGATATTGAGAATCTAATCATTTCTCAACCGGATAATGGAGAGCAAGCCTTAGAAATTGCCGAGAACCTAATCCGTTCTGGAGCGATTGATATAGTTGTTATTGACTCGGTTGCTGCATTAACTCCAAAAAGTGAGATTGAAGGCGAAATGGGAGATTCTAAAATGGGACTTCATGCTCGTTTAATGTCACAAGCCTTGAGAAAGTTAACAGGGACAATCAGCAAAACAAATTGTACTGTATTCTTCATTAACCAATTGAGAGAAAAAATCGGGGTGATGTTTGGAAACCCAGAGACTACAACCGGTGGAAACGCACTAAAATTTTACGCTTCGGTACGTTTAGACATTCGTCGTTCCACTCAGATTAAAGATGGAGATAATGTACTTGGAAACAGAACCAAAGTAAAAGTGGTAAAAAACAAAGTAGCACCACCTTTTAAAATTGCTGAATTTGACATCATGTACGGTGAAGGTATTTCAAAAACAGGAGAAATCTTAGATTTAGCCGTTGAGTTTGAAATAATCAAAAAAGCAGGATCTTGGTTCAGTTACGGTGAAACTAAATTAGGCCAAGGCCGTGATGCTGTTAAGTCCTTGATAAAGGACAATCCAGAACTAGCTGATGAACTTGAAGTTAAAATAAAAGCTAGAATAAAAGAACTAGCGGAAGCATAAAATTAAAAAAAGAGTTGGCCTTAGCCAACTCTTTTCTTTTTAAAAACTTTATTTAAAGGCATACTTCTTTCTAATTTCATTTTTTCATAATCCACTAATTTAGAATAAACCACTGCTCTTGCTTCTTCACGTATTGCTTTTCTATCGACTCCTGTTTTACCATAGGTATCAATCTGCTGATGTATTGTAGTCCTCATAATACCAGGACTTCCACTGAAAAAGGTGTACGAAAATCTTTTTTTATTATCCCCAAAAGTTATAGGAATTATAGGGATTTGATGCTCTAGAGCCAGTCGGAATGCCCCATCTTTGAATGTATCCAACACTATTGATTCATCATTTGGAACTCCTCCTTCCGGAAAAATGCATACGCTCAACCCCCTGCTGATTCTTTTTTGTGCCTGATTAAAAACTTCGAGACGACTTTTTGAACAACCTCTATCTACTAAAATACAGGTTCTTTTATAGAAAAATCCAAATAATGGAATCTTACCCAATTCCTTTTTTCCTACAAAAACAAACGGGTTTTTAATCACCACTAACATTAACATAATGTCTACCATCGAGGAGTGATTAGCTACAATCATATAGCTTTTATCGTACTCTAAAACCTGAGCTCTTTCTATTTTGTAGTAAAAACCCATTCCAAAAAGAATGAATTTAGCCCAGATTCTGGCCATTTTAAAGAAGTAAGGATATCCTTTATCGGAAAGAATAGAAGCAACCAAAAAAGGAAACATCACCAATATAGGTAGTGTCATGAGGACATAGAACCAAATACGCCAAAGCGTCCAAAAAATAATTTTAATTCCTTTCATGGCTTCAAAAATAGGGAATCCTATGATACTTTTATTAAAAACCACTAAATTTGGGAAATAATAACCCGTATAAAAACAAAAATACTTACGAACTTTGCGGTTCAGAAAAAAATAATAATGGCGAAAATACTTACTGGTGTCCAAAGTACAGGAACACCACACTTAGGAAACTTACTTGGGGCAATCATACCCGCGATCCAGTTATCAAATGATCCTAACAACGAATCTTTCCTTTTTATTGCCGACTTGCATTCTATAACACAGATAAAAAACGGAGAGCTTTTAAGAACCAACACCTATAGTACAGCCGCAGCCTGGTTGGCTTGTGGATTAGATGTTAATAAAGTGGTCTTTTACAGACAATCAGATGTGCCGCAAACAGCGGAATTGTCTTGGTATTTGAGCTGTTTTTTTCCTTTTCAACGCCTAACCCTTGCCCATTCATTCAAGGACAAAGCAGACAGACTCGAAGATGTCAATGCGGGATTGTTTTCCTACCCCATGCTGATGGCCGCCGATATATTGTTATACGATGCACAATTAGTTCCAGTAGGGAAAGACCAGTTGCAACATCTCGAAATCACCCGCGATGTAGCTTCAAGATTTAACCACCAAATGGGAGAAACTTTTGTCATTCCAGAAGCAAAAATTCAAGAAGACAGTATGCTTATCCCCGGAACAAACGGAGGAAAAATGAGTAAATCAGCCAACAACATCATCAACATATTCCTTGACGACAAAGCATTGCGAAAGCAAATTATGAGTATTGAAACTGATAGCACGCCGCTAGAAGACCCTAAAAACCCAGAGACCTGCAACGCATTTGCCATCTATAAATTATTAGCTAATGTAGAGCAACTGGACACAATGACTGCCAACTATTTGGGCGGAAACTATGGCTACGGTCATGCCAAACAGGCTTTGTTTGAGTTGATAACTGAAACTTTTAAAACCGAAAGGGAAAAATACAATTATTACATGAACAACCTTGTAGAAGTAGACGCCTTGCTTAAAATAGGCGCAAATAAGGCCACAACAGTTGCAAATGGTGTACTATCAAGAGTAAGAGAAAAATTAGGCTTTGAGATATAATAAGCTATATATTTAAACTGTAAAAGTCATATACCTGTTAGCTGTCTATTTCAAAAAAAGCTAATATGACTTCTATGGTGAAAATTATATCGCCTCAAACAATTTTCCCGGCAACGGCCTTACCACTCCCTTCAATTCCATATTCAAGAGCATTCCTGATATTTTATAAATGGGGAAGTCACA
>JBLHIC010000138.1:0-5065 GCA_047614245.1 Flavobacteriaceae bacterium | reverse complement strand
TTTTAGTCAAAAAAAGTTATTAAGGAGTAAATTGATGCCTATTTGCTTGAATCATGGACTCTTCGAGAGCCTCAGAGTCAGCGATAGGGAATAGCTGGGGCTCTCGAAGCTAAACTACCTCCGCATATAAATCAAAGTCCTCTGCAGCTGTTACTTTTACATTGGCGAATTCACCTGTACGCAGGTAACCAACTTCAGCATTTATAAGCACTTCATTATCAACGTCTGGGCTATCATACTCTGTACGACCCACGAAATAACTTCCTTCTTTGCGATCAATGACAACTTTAAATTCTTTGCCTATTTTCAACTGATTTAATTCCCAAGAAATTTGTGATTGGATTTCCATGATCTGATTCGCGCGATCCATTTTCACATCTTCCGGCACATCGTCTTCTAGATTGTAGGCGTGGGTATTCTCTTCATGAGAATATGTAAAACAGCCTAAGCGCTCGAATCGCATTTCTTCAACCCAGCTTTTTAGTGTTTGAAAATCTTCTTCCGTTTCACCTGGATAGCCAACGATTAAAGTAGTACGAATTGTCATATCCGGCACGGCAGCTCTGAAATCCTGTAATAATTTGGTTGTCTTTGCCTTGGTAGTACCACGTCGCATTGATTTTAGAATCGGATCTGCAATATGTTGCAACGGAATATCAATATAGTTGCAGATTTTAGGCTCATTTCGCATCAGCTCCAAGACATCCATTGGAAATCCTGTTGGGAAGGCGTAATGCAATCTAATCCACTCAACGCCTTCAACTTTCACAAGTGCTTGTAGAAGCTCAGCTAAGTTTCTTTTTTTATAGATATCAAGTCCGTAATAGGTTAGATCTTGTGCGATAAGAATCAATTCTTTCACGCCGTTTGCGGCTAATTTTTCGGCTTCTATCACTAAATCTTCGATTGGTGTAGATTTGTGTTTCCCGCGCATAATTGGAATAGCACAGAACGAACAAGGACGATCACAGCCCTCTGCAATTTTAAGATATGCGTAATTTTTTGGCGTAGTTGTTAAGCGTTCCCCTATAAGTTCATGCTTATAGTCGGCGCCTAATGCTTTTAATAACCCAGGTAGTTCGGTAGTTCCAAAATATTGATCAACTAATGGAATTTCCTTCTGAAGATCTGGTTTATATCGTTCGGAAAGACATCCTGTTACAAAGACTTTATCAACTACTCCCTCTTCTTTTTTCTGAACGTATTCTAGGATCGTATTGATGCTTTCTTCTTTTGCATTTGCAATAAATCCGCAGGTATTGATAACAACAATATTCCCTTCTTCCTCATGCACCACCTCCTTATTGTTTGCCTTTAACTGACCCATAAGAATTTCACTATCGTATACGTTCTTGGAGCATCCAAGGGTAACGACATTAATCTTATTCTTTTTCAAGGTTTTAGTACGCATATCTTACATTTTAAAAGCCTGCAAAGATAATGCTTAATACTAAGATTCCAAGATGTTATTATGTAGAGTTTTTTTAAAGACCAGCGAGAGATAAGTCCCTTGTTTCGGTAAATTTTAAATCTTCTATAAAATTAAAAAGTATTTGGTCTCTTCTAAAGATGCATTGGAGATGACTAAGAATCTAATGAATTCTGGGTGTTTGGTTCTTCTTTTCACTATTCACATCTATCCACAGGATTGTTGGATAGTTAGATGGTTAGTGCGAAATGTTACTTTTAAACTACGATTACAAGAATCAACAATTCAACAAATCTACTTTTCACTTTTATCTTCTTTCCTCTTACTTCTTCATTCTAGCTTCTTTCTTCTAACTTCTTATTTAAAAAAGCTATCTACGAATTCAATTTTGTTGAACACTTGTAAATCCTCTACCCCTTCTCCTACTCCAATATATTTAACGGGGATTTTAAATTGATCGCTAATACCAATAACAACACCGCCTTTGGCAGTACCATCTAGTTTGGTAACCGCTAATGAACTCACTTCAGTTGCAGCTGTAAACTGTTTCGCTTGTTCAAAGGCGTTCTGCCCGGTAGAGCCATCTAAAACCAAAAGCACCTCATGGGGTGCGCCCGAAATTACCTTTTGCATCACGCGTTTAACTTTGGTTAACTCGTTCATTAAATTCACCTTGTTATGCAAACGCCCTGCAGTATCGATAATAACAACATCTGCCTTCTTTTTTACAGCACTTTCTAAGGTGTCGAAAGCCACGCTTGCTGGATCACTCCCCATTTCTTGTCTCACCAATGGCACATCCGAACGATCTGCCCAAATTTGTAATTGATCAATTGCCGCCGCTCGAAATGTATCTGCTGCTCCCAATACAACCGACCTCCCTGCGCTTTTAAATTGATGGGCAAGTTTACCTATAGTGGTCGTTTTACCTACACCATTTACGCCTACTACCATAATTACATATGGAGTATCCTGCTGGGGTATTTCAAATTCGGTGGCATTCCCGCTGTTTGTTTCATTTAGAAGGGCCGCTATCTCTTCTCTCAATATTTTATTAAGTTCGTCGGTGCCAAGGTATTTATCTTTTGAAACACGTGCCTCAATACGGTCGATGATCTTTAAAGTTGTTGTAACCCCCACGTCGCTTGAGACCAATACTTCCTCAAGGTTATCAAGTACATCATCATCTACCTTACTCTTTCCTGCAACCGCTTTCCCTAATTTATCTAGAAATGAGGTTTTGGTTTTTTCTAATCCTTTGTCGAGGGTTTCTTTCTTTTCTTTTGAAAATATTTTTTTAAAAAAGCTCATATATTTCCCGCGAAAGCGGGGATCTATTTATTGATAATTTTAAGACTTCTAACATCGGCTTGTCTTAACTGTTAATTCATTGCTTTAGGCACAGCAGACGCATCTTTTCGTCTTGACGAACTTTCGACTGCTCAAAAGGCGACACTAAAAATACAGTGTATAGCCAACTAATATAATGCTGATTCATCTTCGCTAAAGCTATGATGAACGTGGGTTCTCCTTTACAAAAATTGCAACGAACGAAGGTAAAGATACAAATAGAAAAAGCCACTTTTAAAAAAAAGTGGCTTTAGTTCTGTAGAATAGTATTGGTTACTTTTTAGCTAACCAGTCATTTACCAATTCTGGAGCCATAATTGACTCCGTAAATGTATATGCTCCTGTCTTAGGCGATTTAACCATTTTGATTGCTTTGGTTAAACGCTTAGATCCTGTCTGTAATGATGCTACCGATTTCTTTGCCATGACGCTATACTTTATTTATAATATTCACAAATGTGAAAATCACTTGTTATTTAATTTCTTTATGAACAGTCATTTTTTTAAGAATTGGATTGAATTTCTTCAATTCCATTCTATCTGGAGTGTTCTTTTTGTTTTTAGTAGTTATGTAACGAGAAGTCCCTGCTTTTCCAGTTTCTTTATGCTCTGTACATTCTAAAATTACTTGTACTCTATTTCCTCTTTTAGCCATTGTAATAGACTTTATAAATTATTGCGATTACTTAGTAAGAAAGCCTTTTGCTCTAGCTTCTTTTATAACAGCAGATATACCTTTTTTATTAATTGTTTTTAAAACAGAAGTTGAAACACGGAGTGTAATCCACTTATCTTCTTCAGGAATATAAAAACGTTTTTTCGCTAAGTTTACATTAAACTTGCGTTTTGTTCTATTCATGGCGTGAGAAACATTATTCCCAACCATTGCTCTTTTGCCCGTAAGCTCACAAACTCTCGACATTACTTAAAATATTTAATGTTATTTTAAAACAGGCTGCAAATTTAAGTAATTTAATCCTTTAACACAACAAAAGAAATCTAGTTTTTTAATATTTCTTTAAGGAGCATTTCGAAGGCTTTATTTGTTGCTTTAGAAATAACTCTTTCCCTTGCCTTTCCAAAGTTAAATTTTTCCGACACTACGCCTTTAGGAGTAGCTATTGCTATACATACGGTACCCACTTCATCCCTCCCATCTCCTTTTGCAGGACCAGCAATACCTGTTGTTGCAATTGCGTAATCGCTTTCAAATAATTCATTGGAACAAGAAGCCATTGCTTCTGCAACCGGAATACTAACCACAGAATATTCTCTAATAAGCTCCGCATCGACTCCTAAAACAACAGTTTTTAACCGTGTCTCATATGGGACGACACCTCCTTTAAAGTAGCTAGAAGAGCCTGCATTTGTAGTTATTTGGTTTGCAATCGACCCACCAGTACAACTTTCTGCTAAACTTAGGGATTGCCCCCTATCCATCAATAGAGATCCAATTCTTCTTTCAATACTGGTTTCTTCTTCGTACCCTATGGCAATATCAGCCAGTAGATCACTTAAAATTTTCATTTGAGCATCTACATTCTTCCTAAGCAAATTTTCATCCACACCTTTTGAAGACAATCTAAGTCGCACCTTTCCCAAGGCAGGTAAATACGCTAATTTAATATCTGGAGGCAATTCATTTTCCCAGTCTTCTATAGTTTTTGCAATCTGACTTTCTCCTTTACCATATGTTAGAAGAGTTTTATGATATATAAAGGGTCTTTTAAATTTCTTTATTACACCAGGTAAAACCGCATCTTGCATTAAATGTTTCATCTCATAGGGAACTCCAGGCATAGAAACAAATACGGTATTCTCTTTTTCAAGCCAAAGACCTGGTGCTGTTCCGTGGTTATTAAGAAGAACACGTGCCGCGGAAGGCACCATCGCCTGCAATCTATTGTCAGGTAAGGGTTCACGATTAAAGTACTGAGAAAATAACGTGTTAATGTGTGCTAATACTTTTGAATTCTCTACAAGATGATCTTCAAAATATTCACACAAAGTATGTTTGGTAATATCGTCTTTCGTAGGCCCCAATCCCCCAGTAATTAAAACCAAATCGGCATTCTTTTGGGCATTTACAAGTGCTTTTAAAATATGCTCTTTGTCGTCTTGAATTGATGTAATTTGATATACCTGAACTCCAATCTTGTTGAGTTCTTGAGAAATATACGCCGAATTAGTATCTACTATTTGACCAATGAGTATTTCATCACCTATTGTAATTATTTCTGCTAGCATATATTTATGAAAAATCCGCTTTTAACTCCTTAAAAACTT
>JBLHIC010000137.1:0-5069 GCA_047614245.1 Flavobacteriaceae bacterium | reverse complement strand
TTTGTCAATACTGACCTCACGTCTAATGTGGATTTCTCTGCTGGTGGGTTTCAGGCTAAGTATGGTGACAAGCTCTCCTCTGTATTGGATATCACTTACCGAAAACCCACGAATTTAGGAGCTAGTTTGGATTTAAGTCTACTAGGTGCAAGCGCTTCAGTAGAAGGAATATCAAATGATGGTAAATTAACCGCTATTGTTGGGCTTCGCTATAGAAACAACAGTCTATTTGTGAACTCTAAGCAAACTGAAACGAATTTTAGACCTGTATTTGCGGATGTTCAGACGTATATAACATATAAACTCAATAATAAATTTGAATTAGGGTTTTTAGGCAACCTATCCGTGAACGATTACAGCTACCAACCCTTGACACGTCAAACCAATTTTGGAACCTTAACAGATCCTGTTGCCTTGCTAGTTTTCTACGAAGGGCAAGAGCAGGATCGATACGACACTTATTTTGGCGCGTTAAAAGGAACTTATGTTTTTTCTGAAAATTATACCGCTAAAGTAATTGCATCGTTATATCAAACTCAAGAGCAAGAACATTTTGATATTTTGGCACAATATCGTCTTGGAGAGGTTAACTCGAATATTGGAGATGAAAACTTGGGAGAAGTCGAATTTACTGAAGGAATTGGAGGACAGCTAACTCATGCTAGAAACGATTTAGACGCTCTTATCTTTAATCTAGAGCATAAAGGAAACTTAAAATTAGAAGCAAATAATATCGAGTATGGTCTAAAGTATACCCGGGAGGATATCCGTGACCGGGTGCAGGAATATGAGATAATTGATTCTGCAGGCTTTTCTATTCGCCCGCCTCTAGCCGATTTTATTAATGACCAGCCGTATAGACCGTTCACATCAGCCATTGTACCTTATACTGAAATTCGCGCAATTAACGACGTCCAAATCAATCGTATCTCAGGATATGTGCAGTACAGTCGTCAATTCGAATTAGAAAATAGTCAAGTTTGGATTAATGGTGGGGTAAGAGCCCACAACTGGAATGTTAGCGGTAAAGGCATTTCAAATACGAGCCAGACAGTTTTTAGTCCAAGAGCACAGGTTTCAATGAAGCCCAAGTGGGAAATGGATATGCTCTTTCGCTTGTCGGGAGGTCTATATCATCAACCACCTTTCTATCGTGAGCTAAGAGACTCAACGGGAGCTGTACGTCCAGGAGTAAAAGCACAGCAATCTCTACATCTTGTATTAGGGAATGATTATAGTTTTAACCTTTGGGACCGACCTTTTACATTGAATTCTGAATTGTATTATAAGCAACTGACTAACGTGAATCCGTATACTTTAGAGAACGTTCGTATTCGTTATCGGGCAAGAAATAATGCCGTAGCCTACGCCTATGGTCTCGATATTAGGATGGAAGGAGAATTTATACCAGGAACAGAAAGCTGGGTTAGCTTTGGCTATTTAAAAACAGAGGAAAATATTGAAGATCGTGGTTATATATCGAGACCAACAGATCAACGTCTTAAATTTGCAGTCCTTGTACAGGATTATATGAAAGTGATTCCTAATTTAAAAGGATATCTAAACCTCACTTATAACACGGGTTTACCTGGTGGATCTCCTAGTTATGCCGACCCATATGACTACCAGACGCGATTACCTGACTATAAAAGAGCAGATTTAGGAGTTTCTTATTTAATTATTGGTGAAGGTAATTTAAGAGAGAAAGGCTGGCTAAGCGCCTTTAAAGAGCTTAGCATAGGAGCTGAAATCTTCAATATATTTGATGTTCAGAATTCAATTACGAATACATTTGTTCGAGACACCTACACGAAAGTTCAATATTCGATTCCAAACTTTTTAACTCCGAGAGTATTTAATGTACGGACAACAATGAAGTTTTAATTTTCAACGAATTCCTTGAGAACTTTTACAACATAATCTACTTCCTCCATAGTATTAAAAATACAAAAAGAGAATCTGATGGATGGCCTCATAAGGTCTTCGTCCGAAAGGATAGCATTTAAAACATGAGATCCCATAGAACTTCCACTCTGACAAGCACTCCCTTTTGAACAAGCGATTCCATTTAGATCTAACTGAAAAAGTAGCATAAGTGCCTTTTCGGGAGGTATTGGAAAACAAATATTTAACACCGTATAGGTACTTTTCGAATTATCATCACAGGCCCCATTAAATTTCACGTCAGGAATAGCTTTTGAAATTTCGTTCTTAAAATAATCCTTTATACCAGTGACATATATCTTTTCTTTGCCCAAATTTTGATATGAAAGCCTTAAGGCTTCAGCCATACCTACAATGGCATAGACGGCCTCAGTCCCAGCACGGAGCCCTCGTTCTTGTTCGCCTCCAAAAATCAATGGCTGTATTCGATTGGTCTTACGTATAAATGCAAATCCCGCGCCTTTAGGTCCGTGAAATTTGTGTGCGGCAACAGCTGCAAAATCAATTGGTATTTCAGAAAAATCCATTTCAAAATGCCCAACAGATTGTACGGTATCACTATGGAATAGTGTATTATATTCTTTACACAATAAGGCGACCCGTTTTAAATCTAACACACACCCTATTTCATTATTGACATGCATTAAACTAACTAAGGTTTTTTTGTCTTCTACTTTAAGTAGGCGCTCTAAGTCTTCATAATCAACATGACCATAAACATCCAGTTTTACAAAATCTGCTTTAATCCCATGAGTTCTTTCCAACTCCTTAATCGTATATAAAACAGCATGATGTTCTATTTTACTTGAGATAATACGCGTTACATCTAGGTCACGAACACAGCTATTAAGAATCAAATTATCAGCTTCCGTCCCACCCGAAGTAAAGATAATTTCAGAAGCAGATACATTCAAATGTGCAGCAATGTCTTTTCTTGAATTTTCAAGCAAAGATTTAGATGATCTACCATAAAAATGTGTAGATGAAGGGTTTCCGTATTCTGTTTTTAGAACATCAGAGATGCACTCGACTACTTCAGATCGAAGTTGAGTAGTAGCAGCGCTATCGAAATATACTTTTTTCATAATCTGTAAAAATACGTTAAAATATTTTTGAAAGCAGTTTCAGTATTAAAGAATTGCTTTACTTTGTGCATCTGAAGAAATATTAGAAAAGAATGAGAAAAATATTTGGTCTTATAATCGTGTGTGTTTTCGTTAGCAGCTGCAATGATGGGGATATTATTGTGACTAATTTTGATTTTGAGGATCAAGATCTTCAAATCTGTGGAGGTACAAGTGTAGATAATTATGTCTTTTTCAAAATTAATACAAGCTCTCAAGAAAGTATTTCATTAAAACTGACAACAACCGATGTTCTATTTATGGAATCTGGAGTGCTTGAGTATACACTAGATGAATCAAATTTTGTTAATTATCGTAAATTTGAAGATGGAATTTCGTCCGACTATTTTTGTAATAGCGTCCCGCCTACTTCACCTTTAGTAGTTCAAGATTACTTAGCCAATTCTGGTCGAGCAAGACTAACTACTGCAGCTTCATTAGATGACAACGATACTATAGAAGAGATATTAAACACTACAGATACAGATGACGATGGGCTCCTAAATTACTACGACTTCGATGACGATGGTGATAATATTCCGACTTCAGCCGAAATAGGTGATGACCCGCTAAATCCAAGAGACTCTGACAATGATGGAATCGCAGACTATTTGGACGAAGACGACGATAATGATTTAATTTTGACACGGAATGAAGACTTAAATTCAAATTTAAATCCACTAGATGATATTACCGACCCCACTGTGGGGCCAAATTATTTAAACCCCAATGTTACTGCCGAAAATACTGTAAATCAATACATTGTGCATACATATCAGATAAGTAGTGATGCTAGCCTCTCACTTCAAAATTTGGTGCTAGTCAATTCTGAAGAACAGTTAATAGTTGAGGTTATTGACCTTGGAATCCTTAACAATGTTCTACAAGGAAGTGTAACCATTACACCAAACTTTTAATCAACGCTCCTTATTCTGAAAAATATATACCTCGGTTGCTCCCCGTCCATATTTTTGATAATCGGCATCGTTAAATTGTAAATTACCATACTGTCTGAAAAGATACTCTAGTTCGGCTCTAAGAACTCCTTCTCCAATTCCGTGTATAAAAACGATACGCTGAATCCTCTTTTTGATCGCAAATTCCAACTGTCGCTTCGCCGTATCTATTTGGATAGTCAACATATCATAATTATTCATTCCTTTACTTTTAGGAACCAATTGATGAATATGCAAGTCTACCTCCATAGTCGGAAGGCTTCTGTCTTTTGGCTTAATGCGTTTCACCTTTTTATAATTTTCCGCAGCCTTCTCTGATAACACTTCCGACAAATCATCAGGAATAAAATCACGTTTCGAAATCGTATTGTCTATCAAAACCAACTCCGAGCTTTCAAACTCAATTTCAAAACCATCATCAGTAACTACAAAAATTAGGTTACCTCTAATTGAAGATACGACCCCCATTAAATCGTCATCCAATACCAAAACGCTATCTCCTTGATTAAAATGCTGTTGTCGTTTTTTCATATTTTATAAACTACACTCATAAAGAGTTAATTAAAACATATCTCGCGGACTTTTCCTACAAAAAGGTAGATAATTCAAAAATTATTTCTACCTTTAGCCCAGAAAATTAATCATTTTAACCCCAAAGTGTGACATTTTATAAAATTAACATTATGAAAAACCTGCTATCCCCAATTGCTGCGTTATTATTTACGGTATCTTCTGTTGCGCAACTTTATGTTAAGCCGAATGGTTCTGAAGCATCTTACATGTATGTAAAAGATGAGGTCTTGTTTGTAGAAGACGATATTAATCTCGCTGCGAATCCTTCAGGCGCCACGGAGGCTAGTATCTATTTTAGAGATGGAGCACAACTCGTGCAGGGAACAGGAACTACAGATAGTTCAGGTGATGGATATATTTCAATTCTTCAAAATAATACAGATTCTGATGCCTACGACTATGCTTATTGGGGTTCTCCTGTTGGTGACCAAACCATTGCGGGAACTGGTAATAAGAATTTTGGAGCTATGCG
>JBLHIC010000136.1:0-5099 GCA_047614245.1 Flavobacteriaceae bacterium | reverse complement strand
GGGAGACCAAGAAAGGCCACCTCGGTGATTAAAATTTCCGTTTGTTAATTGTCGCGGAGTACCCCCTTCCGAAGGAATCGTAAAAATATGAGTGAATCCAGGTTTTAAATACCCAGCGCCATCAGCCTCGTGTTTCAGTCTGTCTGTAATTCTTGGAGCCTTGGCCCATTTTGCATCTTTCGGCTTCTCTGGCATCTTAGCAATTACCGGAGCTTTCGCATTTACCTTCATTGTAAAGGCTATTGATTCCCCATTAGGAGACCAAGAGATCGACGACGGACTATTTTCTAACTGCGTTAATTTGGCAAGCGCTCCCGACACCATCCAATACACATATACTTCACTACCGTGATCACCTTTGCTTACAAAAGCAATTCGATCCCCAGAAGGTGACCAGCGCCCCTGACTCTCATTAGACTGTCTTGACGTTAACTTTTCGTGCGTTCTACCGTCGTTACTCAACAACCATAAATCCCCCTTTGAGGCGTCCTTCATTATATCAAAACCTGTTCTTCGGTACACAACTGTATTCCCATCTGGAGAGATTTGTGGGTCGTTAGCGTATTCAAGCTGAAAGACATCCAATGCCTCAAAATTTTTCTGAGTCTGTGCTATAAGTTGAAATGAAATTAGGATTAGTATAGACGTAAAAAAACGGAAAGTGTTTGTCATAATTGAATTTTTGGAATGCTAAAGTTACTATATAAATAAGGTGTTTCAAATTCTAAAAAAAAAGCACGCTTTACAAAAGCGCGCCAGTTGTTATTCTATTGTTTCATTAACACATTATTGCATTATTTAATTAACTCATTATCTCACTAACACATTGCTCACTTATCGAATTAATTTCTTGTATTTTATTCGCTTCGGAATTAAATCCCCACCCAAACGTTTCTTTTTGTTTTCTTCATATTCACTGAAGCCACCTTCAAAGAAATAAACTTGGCTATCGCCTTCAAAAGCAAGTATGTGGGTACAAACACGATCTAAAAACCAACGGTCGTGACTAATAATTACACCACAGCCGGCAAAGTTCTCTAAACCTTCTTCCAGAGCACGTAATGTATTAACATCTAGATCATTTGTAGGCTCATCGAGAAGTAAAACGTTTCCTTCTTCTTTAAGGGTCATGGCCAAATGCAATCTATTTCGCTCCCCTCCAGAAAGCATTGATACTTTCTTATTCTGTTCACTTCCGCTAAAATTAAAACGACTCAAATAGGCTCTAGAATTCACTTCCTTCCCGCCCATCATTACAAGTTCTTGTCCGTCACTAAAATTCTGCCAGATAGATTTTTCAGCGTCAATATTCGAATGCGCCTGATCTACGTAAGCAATCTTTGCGGTCTCCCCTATTTTGAAATCTCCTTTATCGGCAGTTTCTTCGCCCATAATCATTTTAAATATCGTAGTCTTTCCTGCTCCATTCGGACCAATAATCCCAACAATTCCTGCCTGCGGTAGATTAAAATTCAAATCTTCGTATAACAATTTATCTCCATAAGCCTTACTAACTCCATTCGCCTCAATGACATTGGTACCAAGTCGCGGTCCATTAGGAATGTAAATTTCCAGTTTTTCGTCTAGTTGTTTCTGGTCCTGACTTAATAATTTGTCGTAATTGTTCAAACGTGCTTTTTGTTTCGCCTGACGCCCTTTAGCTCCTTGTCTCACCCACTCCAGCTCTCGCTCCAAGGTTTTTTGACGCTTGGATGCAGTCTTACTTTCTTGTGCCATTCGGGTTGACTTTTGGTCCAACCAAGAGGAGTAATTTCCTTTCCAAGGAATACCTTCACCACGATCTAATTCCAAAATCCAACCTGCAATATTATCCAAGAAGTATCTATCGTGAGTTACAGCAATTACTGTCCCTTTATATTGTGCCAAATGATGCTCTAACCAGTGAACACTTTCAGCATCCAAGTGATTCGTTGGTTCATCCAATAACAATACATCCGGTTCTTGTAATAACAAACGACATAAAGCAACTCTTCTGCGCTCTCCACCAGAAAGTACAGCTATAGATTTATCTCCTTCAGGAGTACGCAACGCATCCATCGCGATTTCCAGTTTGGTATCAAGTTCCCAAGCATTCGAAGCATCTATTTGATCTTGTAAAATCGACTGACGCGCCATGAGCTTATCCATTTTATCGGCATCAGTATACACTTCTTCCAAACCAAACATATCGTTGATCTTGTTGTACTCATCCAGAATAGCAACCGTCTCGGCAGCACCCTCCTTTACAATCTCTAAGACAGTTTTAGACTCATCAAGTTTAGGCTCTTGCTCCAAATAGCCAACCGAATAGCCGGGAGCGAATACAACATCCCCTTGGTAGTTTTTTTCTACCCCAGCAATGATCTTTAGCAAGGTAGATTTCCCACTTCCATTAAGTCCTAAAATTCCAATTTTAGCACCATAAAAGAAACTTAGATATATATTTTTGAGAACCGGAGTTTGGGCATTTTGGTATGTTTTGGTTAACCCAGACATGGAGAAAATTACTTTCTTATCGTCAGACATTGTATTCCTTATTTTTTAAAATTTTTATTTTGTTCTTTATTTAAACACGCCCTTTAAGCGCATTAAAAACCCATGCATTTGCTAGAAAACCAATACCCACTGATGCAAAGCCCCATCCGGCAACATCATCATATTTAAATGCTCCCATCGCAATTAAAACAAAGCCAATAAAGATCATTATAAAAGTTGCCCAGGCCAATACTGTATTTTTATTCATTCCCATATTATATTTTTTTATGCGTTAACCTACATCATCAAAAGGAGTAGGGTCGGGATTTAAGCAGTCGACATATGACTAAAATCACAGTGGCTTCAACAAGAAAGCCTTATACAATTGCCACGGCTGTTCCCTAAAGCAGTTTCGATCGAACACTCAGTTTAAGATAACTCAGTATAAAGCCCTACAGTTATCATCTAATCGTAGGACAGCGGCAAATATCGTATTTTTATATAAAAAAAGCACCCCTAAGGATGCTTATTTATTAGGCTGTAAGAAAGCCCATCTTTCCGCTTTGATAATCACGCATTGCTTCCATAATTTCGGTTTGGGTATTCATCACATAAGGACCATAACTTGATATTGGTTCGTCAATAGGAGTTCCGGACAAAAACAACAACTTGCTGTTCGACTTCCCTTTTATAGAGAATCCATCACCATCTTGGCCAAACCAAACCATTTGATTTTCATTTAAGGCCAATACTTCTGAGTTATTTATCAATACCTCGCCATGTAAGAGGTATACTAGGGATTGGTGCTCTTTTGAAACCGGAAGATTAAATTCACCTCCCTCTTCAACATCTATCATATACGCATTCACAGAGGTCTGGGTTCCAATTCTTCCGTTTGTTCCATTTAACGCTCCCGCAATAACTTGAATATTGACTTTTGAATCTTCCGAAGAAACCACTAGGAAATCATCATTCTTCACATGCTGATAATTAGCAGGGATCATTTTCTTTTCCGAAGGAAGGTTCAGCCAGAGTTGGATTCCTTCCAATTCACCACCTCTTTTAATAAATTCCTTGGTTGGGCCTTCGGCATGAACGATACCTCTTCCTGCTGTTGTCCACTGCACGTCTCCAGCGTTAACAACGCTTTCATTTCCCAAAGAGTCACGATGCAATTGCTCTCCCTGAATCAAGAAGGTTATTGGCTCAAAGCCTCTATGCGGATGTGGCCCTAGATCAAATGGATTGTTAAATTCACTTATTGGATACGGTCCGTAGTGGTGTAACAATACAAATGGATCCACCAATTCAATTTCTTGGGTGGGTATGGGCTGTCTTAATTTAATGGGCCCCATGTTCACAAAATCACTTCTTCCTATTTTTCTTATACTATTTAACTTCATTTTAAATGTCCTTTCATTTATTGTTATTCATCTTATTCTGTCTAATAAATCACTAAGAACAATAGCTTCTTCCTCTGTCAAATTTTTTAATATATCATCTTTGCCTTCTTTATCAATTTTCTTTAGGAGTTGCAAGCCATCCTCAGTGATCTCAATATGCACTACTCTTCTATCGCCCGGACAAGGCACTCTATCTATTAGTTTTTTTGAGCACATCTTATCCATAAGACGCGTGGTATTGGGAGCTCGCTCTAGCATTCTATCTTTTATTGTCTGAACTGCAATCGGTTCAGGTGCTCCCCTTAGTATTCGCAAAATATTGTATTGCTGTGGAGAAATTCCGAAGGGCTTAAAAAAAGTATTCTGCTTGCTGTTGATCCAATTCGCTGTATATATTAGATTCAATAAAGCCTTTACTTTATTATTTTTAAACGTCGAATTTATATCCTTAGAAATATCTCCCATCTAAATTATTTTAAGAATTAAGAACAGATTCAAAAGCCGACACCGAGTTTTCAAAAGTCTTCTTTAAGGCAATATCAGAAATACCTTCATCAGAAAAATTATCCCCAAAACTTGGAAGTGAAAAGTCGGCCACAATATTTCCTCCCATATAAGGAAAACGTCCTTTAGCAATTTCCAAAACAGTAGCTCCTCCCCTTGCACCACCAGAGGTAGCCATTAAAAACATAGGTACATCGCTCCATAATTTCCCATCCAATCGAGACATCCAATCAAATGCATTCTTAAATGCAGTCGTATAAGCCCCATTGTGTTCGGCTAGCGACAAAACAATACCATCTGCATCTTTAATCAAATCCAGAAACCGTTGTGCATCAGCAGGAATACCGTGTTCTATCTCCAAATCAATCCCATATAATGGCAAATCAAAATCGTTTAAGTCAAGTGCCGTTACTTTTGCACCTTGTACTTGATTAGCTGTATAAACAGCAAGTTGTTTATTTATTGAGTTTTTACTGTTACTGCCAGCAAAGGCTATTATATTTTTCATATTAGTTATTGATTTTTTCTTAAAATATGTGTTGTAATTAATAAAATTATGAAGCAAATATAAAACAAATATTTTTATTTACCTAGGAATATACTTCCTAGGGTTTGTTTATTCAACAAATTACTCTTGAGGAATATTTTTCAGCGCATCAGAATGAAAACACCTATTTACAAGAGCCAATAAATTCGACCTTCTTATGTGATTTTTTT
>JBLHIC010000135.1:0-5113 GCA_047614245.1 Flavobacteriaceae bacterium | reverse complement strand
CCAAAGTAGGGGAGAATAGTAAGTGCTTTAATTCGACTTTTTTGTTTTTATGAATTTAACAAAATTGTTATGATATAAGAAGCGCCCTCCCTTTGAAAAGGGAGGTGCCCAAAGGGCGAAGGGGTTCCTTTCAAAGCACTAGCAATTATTAGCAGCAAATTCTTAAAAATATATTACTTTTGTTTCCTGAATAGATTTCAGAAACTATCCTATGAGTCAAAAAGTGTTATTAAACGCAACCGAAGTAAAAATAGCTCTTCATCGTTTGGCTTGTCAATTAATAGAAAATCACGATACTTTCAGCAATACCGCGCTTATCGGGATACAACCGAGAGGTATATATTTAGCTGAGCGCCTTAAAGAGATTCTCGAAAAGGAATATAACATAAAGGACATTCAGTTGGGATATCTAGATATTACTTTTTATCGCGATGATTTCCGAAGGGGAGATAAAACACTAGAAGCAAATACAACAAATATAGATTTTATAGTAGAGGATAAGAACATTGTCTTTATAGATGATGTTCTTTATACTGGCCGTAGTATTCGATCAGCACTAACAGCGATTCAATCATTTGGTCGTCCTCTTGAAATTGAATTGCTAGCATTAATTGATCGTAGATTCAGTAGACATTTGCCAATTCAGCCGGATTATCGTGGCAGACAGGTTGATGCCATAGGTGATGAAAAGGTAAAAGTTTGTTGGAAGGAACAGGATGGAGAGGATGCCGTTTATTTGGTAAATAATTAATTGATGACTTCGAGAGCCTCAGTAATCGGTGGCTGAGACTCTCGAAGCCACAACAGAAAAACAAGAAATGAGCGAACTAAGTGTAAATCACTTATTGGGAATTAAATACATATCCGAAGCCGATATCCAACTCATCTTTGAAACTACAGATCATTTTAAAGAGGTTATCAACCGTTCTATTAAAAAGGTTCCATCGCTTCGAGATATAACAATAGCAAACCTTTTCTTTGAGAATAGTACAAGAACCCGTTTGTCATTCGAACTGGCCGAAAAAAGGCTTTCAGCAGATGTAATTAATTTTTCTGCAGCTTCATCTTCAGTAAAGAAAGGTGAAACCTTAATCGATACTGTAAACAATATACTTTCAATGAAAGTGGATATGGTAGTGATGCGTCATCCAAATCCGGGGGCCGGTGTTTTTTTAGCAAAGCACATAAAAGCGAGTATTATTAATGCTGGTGACGGCGCCCATGAACATCCTACGCAGGCATTATTGGATTGTTATTCTATTAGAGAAAGACTGGGTGATGTTGCTGGAAAAAAGGTAGTTATTGTAGGCGATATTTTACATTCAAGAGTGGCTTTGTCCAATATTTTCGCACTCCAAAAGCTTGGAGCTGAAGTTAAAGTATGTGGACCTAAAACATTGTTGCCTAAGTATATAAATAAAATTGGAGTAGGTGTGGAAAGCGATCTTCGTTCGGCATTAGAGTGGTGTGATGTTGCCAATATGTTGAGAGTGCAAAATGAACGAATGGATATGAGTTATTTTCCAACAACAAGAGAATATACTCAACAATTCGGGGTGAATAAGAAACTATTGGATTCTTTAAAAAAGGAAATTGTTGTAATGCACCCAGGTCCAATTAATAGAGGAGTGGAGATAACAAGTGACGTTGCCGATAGTAAGCAATCAATTATTCTAGATCAGGTTCAAAATGGGGTTGCTATTCGAATGGCTGTATTGTACCTTTTAGCTTCTAAAATAAAACTTAATGAAGACTAGTCGGCACGAGAATTATATAGTAATTGGTGATCACCGTGATGATGTTTTAAAATTTGCTCATTATTTAGAACGAATGGTTCCTCTTAAATTCGAGGAGGAAAATTTAGCCATAGATTTATTGAAGTATAAAAACCTAACCCTTAGTCAATTGCTAGGGTTTCTGAAACTTTCAAACTATCATCGTTCGACGAAGCATTCTTTTGTTATAGTGAATGACGCCATCAATATTGACGATATTCCAGACGAAATGATTGTTGTTCCAACTCTTGAAGAGGCTGGAGACATTGTTAAAATGGAGGAGATTGAGCGGGATCTAGGGTTTTAAAGTATGTGAAATAATAGCAATTAGCGGGTGAAACGAGCCTTAAATAATTTGAAATACAAGCGAATTATTAAGCTTATTTTAGTAATAAATTGTGCAATTATTCTCTCCCATTTATGGCCGAGAGGACTTTTAGGCAGAGAGGGCTTATTAAGAAAATTTAAAAAAGTTACAAGCCTTCGGGGGCAATAAATATGAAATTAACAATCCTAGGCTGTCATTCTGCAACACCACGATGGAATTCTAACCCAACAGCTCAGGTACTAGAAGTAAAAGGTCATTTGTTTTTAATTGATTGTGGGGAAGGAACTCAAGTTCAGTTAAGGCGATTTAAGGTAAAATTTTCACGGATTAGACATATTTTTATTTCACATTTACACGGAGATCATTTCTTTGGATTGGTAGGACTCATCTCTACGTTCAGACTCTTGGGGCGAGAGGCCGAATTGCATGTCTACGGGCCTAAAGGAATTAAAGAAGCGATCATACTTCAGCTGAAATTAGGTAAGTCCTGGACAAACTATCTCTTGATTTTTCATGAGTTAGAAAGCAAAGATGCCGAATTAATCTATGAAGATGATAAGGTTACTATTCATACTATACCATTAAGACATCGCATTTATTGTAATGGTTTTCTATTCAGGGAGAAGGTTGGAGACAGAAAGCTTAATATTGATGCGGCTCTAAAGGCGAATGTTAGTATGGGTTATTATTCAAAGATTAAACAGGGGTTTGATGTTACCAATGAAGATGGTCAACTTATTTCCAATAGTGAGCTTAGCCTTGCTCCAGATGTACCGAAATCGTATGCATACTGCAGTGATACTGCCTATGAGCCGAAAATAATTCCGCAAATAAAGAATACTACACTCCTATATCACGAAGCAACTTTTTTGAGTGAACACCAAGAGTTGGCTGAAAAAACAAAGCATAGCACAGCAAAGGAAGCAGCTGAAATAGCGAAGAATGCCGAGGTCGTGACCTTATTGCTGGGGCATTATTCTGGACGCTATGATGATTATGAAGTTTTTAGAAAAGAAGCACAGCAAGTTTTTTCGAATGTTGAACTCGCCGAGGATGGTAAGTCCATTGTATTTTGAAGAAAGGGATTATTGAATCAAATACGATTAGTTTAGGATGCTTTAAACACTAAGCCGCTCATGGGGCCATGGTTGATGTATTTATTGCTTTACCAATTATTAGTTAGGGAGTCTTATTCGAAACTAAAAGCCATAAATACGGGTTAATAAGCTCTGGCTGGACTATTGCAATCGCATTGATGAGTGGAATCGTTTACCAATAGTGATTGTTAGATTCCTTTAATTCTTTCTAAAAGGATGTTAAGAGTTTCCAGAAGACTATTGGATCCGGCAGGAAAGTCAAGTTTTTGAATACTTAAGCTTCCTTCAAGATTTTTTGTGAGTTTATATTGCCAGACAAATGGAGAATCTTCGGTAAAGCCATATTGCCCAAATTTCATATCTGTATAAATAAATCCATCTTTAACTTCCTCAACAAAGTAGAAACCTCGCGATAATTTAATTATAGTTTTAATGTTTTCCTGATTCTTATAAGGAGTTAGTAAATCGTGACCCTTTGGTATTTCAGAATCAAAAGAAATGGACTTTTCATCAAAGAATGAATAATATGCAATTCGGTACCCATTTTCAGTTTCGATTTGAGCATTCCATAAAATACTATTTAATGGTGTAGGCTTTGTTACGATTGACAAATGCTCAATGCTTCTATGACTCAGGTTTTTTTTAAACTTATAGAAGCCAATACCTTTAAAAATAATAGTCAGTAGAAGATACCCCGAGCTTAAAATTAGTGCTAAATTGTTAAGCTTTCTACGTTTAATACTTGTTCTGTTATAGAACATAGCGGTCAATATTAACATAAGAAATGGTAAAGTGTATAGTGGATCAATAACAAATATGTTATTGAAAGCTAATCTAATGTCAAATGGCCAAAAGAACTGTGTACCCCAGGTTGTATGAGCATCTAAAATGGGATGCGTAACTAAAACTAGAAAAAACATGAGTGTCCATTGCTTAAATGAAGCTCTCTTCTTTCGATCCAATTTGAATAAAATCAAGCCTAACAAGGGGCCAAGGAGCATACAGAAAAGAAGGGAATGAGAAAATCCGCGATGCATCGCTGCGGCTGAAATTTCATCGGTAACGAAATTTAATAATACATCCAAATCGGGTATAGTACCTACTATAGCTCCATATAACATGGCCTTATTTCCTATCTTCCTTCCAAGGGTAGCTTCTGCGACAGACGCCCCTAGTACTATTTGAGTTAATGAGTCGATAGGCTGTTGAAATTTGCTTTAAATGGTTTTCTCAATTCGAAAGTGCTTGGGGAAACAAAGGGAAAATGTTCTTTAATTTAGCAGGTAAAAATAGTTATTTTAAACCACTTTTCTTGTGCGATTGATTCATGGAAAACTAAATAATTAGAATTACATCTGATCAAATTTTTGTTTCAATATAATTTTCTTAAAGATATGACGGTAACTAAATCGATAGAGTCTTTCAAACATTCTTCAAAACTCGTAACTTGCATCAAATTTTATGTATGAAAGATGACTTGTATAATAGTCGAAAATCCTATGAAAAGGGAGAACTTTCTGAGAAATCTGTAGATAAAAATCCGCTTCAGCAATTTAGAAGTTGGTTTTATGAATGTCAGGATTCCGGGGGTGTTGAGGAGGTAAATGCTATGACACTTACCACTATAGATTTTGATGGATTTCCACGGGGAAGAGTAGTCCTGTTGAAGAAGTATGACGAATTTGGATTTTATTTTTATACGAACTACGATAGTGAAAAAGGTAGATCGATTGAAGTAAACAATAAGGTTTCTTTGTCATTTTTTTGGCCAAATATGGAACGTCAGATTATTATTAAAGGAACTGCTGAAAAAACATCTAAAGTTGATTCCTCAAACTATTTTCAATCTCGTCCAAAAGGAAGTCAAATTGGAGCCTTAGTGTCCGACCAGAGCTCGGTTATAAAAAATAGAG
>JBLHIC010000134.1:0-5142 GCA_047614245.1 Flavobacteriaceae bacterium | reverse complement strand
ATCAGGTTGAAATTTCTAATCATTGGAAAATTAAATCAAAAACTATTTGAAACTAACTGGAAAAATAATTGTGTTAGCATATCCGGATACCTTCGTAAAGGTGACCGACGAGTGGATCTGTAAATTTTTACCTCTTGTTGGTCTTGGCACCAGAGAGTATATAAAGGCAGGGCATGCGGCATTGGTACTTATTGAAAATGACACAGGGGATTCTTTTTATTACGATTTCGGTAGGTACGTGACTCCTGTTGGTTATGGGAGGGTTCGAGGTGAAAATACTGATGTAGAGTTGAAAATTCCATTTAAAGCAACATTTACAGACAACAATTCTTTGGAAAATTTGGAAGAATTTTTACTATGGCTGGATACCAACCCACAAATGACACATGGTGAAGGACGATTATTAGCATCGGTTTGTGATTTGGTTGATTACGAAATAGCCCAAAAACATATTCTAGACCTTCAATATAGAGGCAGTGTTCGTTATGGTGCTTTCAGTAAAACAGAGAGTAATTGCTCTCGGTTTGTAACTGATACTCTATTGGCCGCGACCAAAGAAAAGGGAATAAGGAAAGCTCTAAAATTTAATAAGCTTTTCACCCCTAGTACCGTCGGAAATGTCGAAAAGGCGGCTTCTACAGCTATTGTTTTTCAAGTTCTAGACGGTGTGATATCTGAGTTTAATAGTTCAGCTTTTAGAGAAAATTTGAAAAATTATTTTCATAAAAATAGACCAGAAAAGAAAGAAAAGTCTTTACCTAAGCTGCCTAAGAATGCGCAAAAATTAGACGGTAGTGGATCTAGTGCTTGGTTCGAATTGCTCACAGAAAAATTACCTTTAAATCATTTCAGAATAAAAAGGTATAATGAATTACACTTAGTCGATTTTGACGGAATCTATAAGGTTTCGGAAGATTTTGATAAAGAATCACCTTTCAGATTTACGTATGATTCGCACTGTGAGGTCTGTCATATACTTCAGTCTGATAAAAAAATAAAATTTTTAAAAGTAGCCAGTTTCGCAAGTTTTAATTCATTGCAGAAGGTTCGCTCAGTTTAAAGGAAGGAATCACAACCCTAAATTTTCTCGTGCTTGTAAAGTTTACCATATTGTAATGTCCTTTCATGGATCCAAAAGGTGAAAGCAACATACAGCCGCTGCTATAAATGTGCTTCTTGCCAGGCTGAATTACAGGTTTTTTTCCGATAACTCCTTCACCTTGAACAATTTCTATGCTATTTAATGCGTCGCTAATTTCCCAGTGCCGAGAGGTGAGTTGAACTGCGTCTTTGCCTTTATTCTCTATAGTAACGGTATAGCCAAAGGCATACTGCATTTTATAATCTCTATAAAATGTGCCTTCAAAACTAGTCTCAACTGAAACTTTAATTCCTTGTGTTACTTGTTGTACCATGATTAATAAATCGCTGCGCTAATTGAAAAAAACAACAAAGCCGCTGTAGTTGCACTAATAAAAAATACTATGCTTAAAAATACAAATTTTAATATTGTAATCAAACGTCCTTGTTTATAAAAATTCCGAAGTGCTTTGTAGAAATAGAATGGCCCTATTAGTCCGAATAATATCGCGAATAAAGTAGTACCTTCAAAGAAGGAATCAGGAATAATTAAAATGAGTAAGGCTAAGAATATAAAGCTGAAAATATGAAAGATAAATACCATATGTTCAATATAAGTAAAGTTCTTTTTTGAATAAATTAGCCAAAAGAAAAAAGCAAAGACTGGTGTAAAGAAAAACAGAAAAAATGGAACTTTATTCATCATATAATCTAGAAAACCAAAGGGGTTAGCAATAACTCGTTCTGCTGCCTCATTTTTCTCATATACCCATCTATTAAGTCTATTGTCGCGATGTTTAAGGCTGTCTAGGGCGACGTTAGTATCTTTAATTTCATGTGCCTCGTAGAAGTTTCTGTATAAGATAATGCGTCTCATCGTCCTTTTGGTCCAGGATAATGTGTCTAGGTCTTCCTCAGAAATGTACTCAAATTCTCTGGGGTCTTTATTGAGGTTTAACGGTATTGTAACCTTATCAATTATGAGTGTATCGCTAATTATAGTAAGATTCTCTAATGTAGGGTCGCCATTAGGAGCCATGATGATTTTGTTCGAATTTAATATAGAATCAGTTTCAATTCGATCGTCTGATTCGTTAACAATAAATTGTCGTTTTCCTGAAATGGTAGAAATTAAACTTTGAATTAGAAAATAAATTATTGAAACACTTAAGAAAAAGCGAAATGGGTTCGCATACTTAAGGCGTTGCCCCTTAACATAATTGTATGTTATTCTTCCTGGCTTAAATAATAAATCCTTAATCGTGTAGCGGAGACGAGAGTCATAGGTAAAAACACTTCCAATAAACTCGCCAAAAAAATCTTTAAGGGATAGTTGTTTTGTTGTGTTAAGTTGTCCGCAATAAGCACAATAAAGATCACTTAAGTCTAAGGGGTGCCCGCAATTAAGGCATTCAGCCCCTCGATACTTGGCCGCTTTTCTTCCACTTTGTTTTACGAGTTTATCTGAGCTCACTTCGTAAAGTTATAAATATTTTTATTTATTACCATTTAAAACATCAAGCTTCTCAAAAGCCAAGTTGTTGTCTGCAAAATTCTCTAATACTTCAAAGAAATCAAGGATGTCTTCTTTACTGTTTCCCGAATTGATAGTAACTAGTCTTACAAATTCGGTATCGTTAAAAGCTCCAAATCCAACCATTAATTTACTATTTTCATATAGAGCCGTACATAAAGTTTGAGATGGAATGTTTTTATAATTAAAACAAATGGATATAGAATCGTCAAAACTGTAGAGCGTATAGTCTGAATTGCCTTTAATGTAATTACGGGCTATATCGGCCAAATAGAATTGATGATCAACAATTTTCTCTAGACCTTGTGTGCCAACAGATTTCCAAAGCGTCCATAATTTCAATGCATCATTTCGTCTTCCACATTGAATTGAAGTCTTTCCTAGATTATAGTCGTCTCCATCTGTCTGATAGAGATATGAGGCGTCATTTGAAAAAGAATCGTGTAAATGTTTTTTATGTTGGGTGACTATTATAGAACAAGAAAGCGGGGTGCCTAACATTTTATGCGCATTGATACTAAACGAATCACTAAGCTCGATTCCTGCAACTAAATGCTTATATTTTTTACTGAAAATTACACCTCCACAATAGGCGCCATCAACGTGCAGCCATAGATCGTGTTTTTTGCAAATTACACTTAAGGGTGGGAGTTCATCAAAGGCTCCTAAAACAGTTGTGCCAGCAGTGGCATTGACAAGAAAGGGTTGAAATCCAAGAGAAAGATCCTCTTTTATTTGTTCTTCAAGTTTTTCAGGAATCATTCGTCCATAGCTATCAGCGGGGATATAACGTACTTGGTCACGGCCAATTCCCATAAAAGAAGCGTTTTTTGGTATGGAATAGTGAGATTCCTTTGAAGTATATAGAGTCATTTTTTGTTGAACTCCGTCATTTTTAATTCTGGAGTTACACGCATCTCGCGCCATCAACATTGCCATATAATTACTCATAGATCCACCGGGAGCAAACGTTCCATCATTGTCACTCGCATAGCCTATTAGATTACAAATTTTATGCAGAATTTCCTTCTCAACACCTACTTGTGGACCAGCGACCTTATATGTATACATACTGTTATTTAGTAAAACAGCAAGGAGATCTCCGAGGGTAGCTTTTGAAATGCGTCCTCCAAACAACTGGTTAAAAAATTGACGTGAAGCGGTACGCGGAGTGCTAAGTACTAGCTTCTCCAATGCCTCCTCAAAAAAGGCTTCGGAAGCTGGAGAATCTTCTAATGAAATGTCTAATGATTCGTGCATTTCATTTGGAGGAATTATTTGTGCAATAGGTTCCTCATTTTCCTTTTTCAGAAGTAATGCGGCAAGCTTATTAAAAAGTGCTAAGTCTTTTTCCATGAAGATTTATTTGATTTGAAGTATTTTCAGTAAGAAACTTACTGCCTTAATTTAATTATTATTAATGTCGATTGAGCTCGCGCTTCCTGCACCTATAATCCTGTCAAAACGAGCGCCTATGTCTCGGTAATAAACGATAACAGTGTACTCATTTTCAGTCTGCCAGAAATTTCCTGAAAGAGCCCCATTATCGATACTGCCATCACGATCTACGAGAACGTATTTGTAGTTGTAAAAACCTTGCTTAAAAAGACGCGTAGTTCTATATGAGTCGGTGTTTTGATTGTATTTCATATACGTGGTACCATCGATAGTCCAATTGTTAAAATTCCCATAGAGATGCAGCTCTTTGTCGCCAATATCTTCATAATACATGAAATTAAAATGTATTCGTGCATAGTCAGCCTCAATATTTGAATTAACTACATCAAGATTCCTTACTACAAAGTTTCCGTTAATGTCTGGATTATAAGTATATGGTCTATCTTTTCTGGAAATACTTGAATATAAGTAGTTTTCATAAAGATCACTCACTTCTACTTTTTTAATCCCATTTACCGCAGATCGTAAATCTTTATTGTCATAGGATAAAAATTCGTTTCCTCCCCAAAATGCAGACTCCTTGTCATATCGATAAATAAGTTCAGTTCCAATAGTGTATTGAGGTTTAAGATCGGTAATAGCCGTTTTTAAGTTGCTATTCTGCAAAACCACAGTATGAACGTTCTGTTTTGGATTAATAATTAACAAGTTTGGTGAATTAATAACGAACTGAACAACCTGTTTATCTTGGATATATTTTAAATCTCTGGATCTTTTAACACCTACTTGGACACTAGCGATTTGTTCAATGATCATGAATTTTCTTGAGAAAACGAGTTCATTGTCATCGTTATAAATGGCTAATAAATAATTTCCACTTTTCTTAATTCGTCTTGTTTCTCTATTTGGTATGCTTAGCATATAATGAGAGTAAATTTGAAGCGTGTTATAAGAATTTTCATAAGTCTCTATACGTACTTCATCAAATCCATCCAGATATTCTCCTTTGGAGAAATCACTTGCGGTCCAATCGAAATCATAATGGGTAATTGTGTAATAGTAGTCTTCTTCGTTGCCGTTAATTGCATCAAATGTAAGCTCTAAACTTTCCCCTAAATTAATGATAGGTA
>JBLHIC010000133.1:0-5256 GCA_047614245.1 Flavobacteriaceae bacterium | reverse complement strand
ATGGATAATAGGAAGAATCAAAGGTATAGCCATTGTAGTTGCATACGCCCTCTTTATTAGTTTTGCATTTCTTAGTTAAATCTTAAACTAAAATTATTAACCAATATGTCATATCCTTGACATAAGGTCATAATAACATAAACTTTAATGTACTGGGTTTATTTTTAAGGGGTATATCTTATAAAATCATGTTTTTTATTGATAATTGATGTAAAAAATAGGGGGTATGTGTGAAAAACTTTATATTTTTGTCGAATTCAATTTAAAAAACCTTAAAAAGTACTCAAATGTCCAAATTAAGATTTCATGCAATTAAAGAAAGCCTCAATCATAAACCGATAAAAGTTGATGAGCCAGCTAGACGTTCTGAGATTTTTGGTGAGAATGTATTCAACCAACAATCAATGCGTCAGTTCCTTACCAAAAACTCTTATGCGAGTGTAATGAGTGCCATCGATCACGGAACTAAGATTGATCGACAAATGGCCGATCAGATTTCAACAGGTATGAAAGAATGGGCTATCTCTAAAGGAGTCACTCATTATACACATTGGTTTCAACCCTTAACAGGAGCCACTGCTGAAAAGCATGATGCTTTTTTTGAAACAACAGATGACGGATATGCCGTAGAAAAATTTGCTGGTGGGCAATTAGTTCAACAAGAGCCAGATGCGTCAAGTTTTCCAAACGGAGGAATTAGAAATACTTTTGAAGCAAGAGGATATACAGCCTGGGACCCTACATCACCGGCATTTATCTATGGAACTACACTTTGTATTCCTACTGTATTTGTTTCCTATACAGGAGAAGCTTTAGATTATAAAACACCATTACTTCGTGCGTTGCAAACTATTGACGGTGCCGCAACCGCGGTCGCAAAATATTTTGATAAAAACGTTTCTAAGGTTACAGCATCCTTAGGTTGGGAACAAGAGTATTTCTTGATAGACAGTGCGTTGGCAGCCTCAAGACCTGATATTACTTTGGCTGGAAGAACACTTCTAGGGCATTCTTCAGCAAAAGGACAACAATTAGATGATCACTATTTTGGATCAATTCCTTCTCGAGCGTTAAACTATATGAGGGATTTGGAAACCGAATGCATGTTATTGGGTATTCCAGTTAAAACAAGGCATAATGAAGTTGCACCAAATCAGTTTGAATTGGCTCCAATTTATGAAGAAAGTAATCTTGCAGTAGACCACAATTCCTTATTAATGGATGTGATGAGTAAGGTTGCAGATAGGCATAATTTTGTAGTGTTGTTTCACGAAAAACCTTTTGCGGGTGTTAATGGAAGTGGGAAACACAACAACTGGTCATTGGCTACCAATACAGGAGTTAACCTCTTGGGACCTGGAAGTACACCGATGAAGAACCTTCAGTTTTTGACCTTCTTTATTAATACGCTTAAGGCGGTTAATGATCACGAAGAGTTAGTTAGAGCGTCAATTGCTAGTGCTAGTAACGATCATCGTTTAGGAGCTAATGAAGCACCACCAGCAGTTATTTCAGCCTTTATAGGGGAACAACTTACAGCAGTTTTAGATGAACTTGAGAAAGTGACAAACGGCAAACTTTCCCCTGAAGAAAAAACAGACCTTAAATTAAACGTTGTAGGGAAAATTCCAGAGATATTATTAGACAATACAGATAGAAACCGTACCTCACCATTTGCTTTTACAGGTAATAAATTCGAATTTAGAGCTGTTGGTTCTACCGCAAATTGTGCTAACCCAATGACGGTATTAAACGCTATTGTTGCCAATCAGTTAATTGATTTCAAAAAAACTGTAGATGCTCTTATTAAGGATAAAAACATGAAGAAAGATGATGCTATCTTCAACGTACTTAGAGAATACATCAAAGGTTCTAAAAGAATTCGCTTTGAGGGAGATGGGTATGGTGAAGCTTGGGAAAAGGAAGCCAAGAAAAGAGGTCTAAGTAATCATAAAACAGCACCTGTTGCATTGAAAGCGAGAGTTTCTAAAAAGACAATAGCTTTGTTTGAAGGTCTGGGCATTATGAATAAAGTGGAAATCGAAGCTCGTTATGAGATTGAACTTGAGGAATATGCTAAGCGTATCCAGATTGAAGCACGTATCCTAGGCGATATTGCTAGAAATCACGTTATTCCGACAGCCATAAAATATCAAAATATTTTGATTGAAAATGTGCAAGGTCTTAAGGATATTTACGGGAAGGAATTTAAAAAATTTGCTGGAGAGCAGATGAGTTTGATTGAAGAAATTAGTGCGCACATTGCCACTATCAATTCGAAAATTACTGCAATGATCGAAGCCAGAAAAAGGGCTAACAAAATAACAGACGTTTCAAAATTAGCGATAGCCTATTGCGATGACGTAAAACCTTATTTTGATGAAATTAGATACCCTTGTGATAAGCTGGAGCTTTTAGTAGATGATGAGCTTTGGCCTTTGACAAAATATCGTGAACTGCTTTTTACGAAATAGTTAGAAATATAGATATATTGTAAAAGTAGTTGGATCTAGGTTCAGCTACTTTTTTATTATGTGGATTTTATCCTTCTTGTGGATTGTGTTTCATGTTTAAAATCATAAAAGCTCACTTTGGTGGGCTTTTTTTAATGCGTACTTTTACAAAATAAGATTATTCTATGAGTCAAGAGATTTCTAAACGCTATGCCCAACGAGGCGTTTCAGCAGGGAAAGAAGATGTGCATAATGCCATAAAAAATGTAGATAAAGGGTTATTTCCGCAGGCTTTCTGTAAAATAGTTCCTGATCATCTAACTGCAGACGATGATTACTGCTTAATTATGCATGCAGATGGCGCTGGTACTAAATCATCACTGGCCTATATGTATTGGAAGGAAACTGGAGATCTGTCAGTTTGGAAGGGTATTGCACAGGATGCTTTAATTATGAATGTTGATGACCTTTTGTGCGTTGGTGCAGTAGATAAAATTATGCTGTCATCGACTATTGGACGTAACAAAAACCTGATTCCGGGGGAAGTGATTTCAGCAATTATTAATGGTACCGAGGAGCTCATCAATGATTTGGAAAAGTTTGGTGTGAATATTTATTCAACAGGAGGAGAAACAGCAGATGTAGGTGATTTGGTTCGCACTATTATAGTCGACTCGACAGTCACAGCACGTATGAAACGAGCCGATGTGATTAATAATGCAAATATTATTTCTGGAGATGTTATTGTTGGATTGTCATCGTTTGGACAGGCAACCTACGAATCGGAATACAATGGCGGAATGGGTAGCAATGGTTTGACATCTGCGCGGCACGATGTCTTTTCAAAAGAACTGGCTTTAAAATACCCCGAAAGTTATGATCGCGCTGTTCCTGAAGATTTAGTTTATTCTGGTTCAAGGAAATTGACCGATTCAGTACTAAATAGCCCTATCGATGCAGGTAAACTGGTTTTGTCTCCAACACGCACTTACGCCCCTATTATTAAAGAAATACTTTCAAAATATACATCTAATGAGATTCACGGCATGGTACATTGCAGTGGGGGAGCACAAACAAAAATTCTTCATTTTGTTGAAAGCCTTCACATTGTAAAAAATAATATGTTTGCAGTACCACCACTCTTTAAGTTGATTCAGGAAGAAAGTGGGACCGATTGGAAAGAAATGTATCAAGTATTCAATATGGGACATCGGATGGAAATTTATGTTCCTAAAGAAATAGCGGAGGATATTATTAGGATTTCAAAATCATTCAATGTTGATGCTCAGATTATAGGTCGAGTTGAGGCTTCAGAAGAGAAGCGACTTACTATTTCCTCAGAATTTGGAGAATTTTTCTATTAGCGCTGCTGAAGAACCTCTGTTATAAAATCCTTATTTTAATTGTAATTTTGCCCTATTATTAAATTCATATGTTAGAGAAGCTTCAAATAATAAAACAAAGGTTCGACGAGGTAAGTGACCTTATTATTCAACCGGATATTATTACAGATCAAAAAAGATACGTCCAACTTAATAAAGAGTATAAGGACCTTCGTTTGCTAATGGATAAGCGGGAGGAATATTTGGAGTTGACCGACAATGTAACCGAAGCCCAGGAAATAATTTCTGACGGCAGCGATGCTGAAATGTTAGAGATGGCGAAAATGCAGATGGATGAAGCTAAAGGACGTCTTCCGCAATTGGACGATGAAATTAAATTTCTCTTAGTCCCTAAAGATCCAGAAGATTCTAAAAATGCAGTAATGGAAATCCGTGCCGGTACTGGTGGTGATGAGGCAAGTATCTTTGCAGGCGATCTTTTTAGAATGTATACCAAGTATTGTGAGAGCAAGGGCTGGAAAACCAGTGTTGTAGATTTTAGTGAAGGTACAAGCGGCGGATTTAAGGAAATTCAGCTAGAAATAGAAGGGGAAGATGTTTATGGAACCTTACGTTTTGAAGCTGGCGTACATCGTGTACAACGCGTTCCACAAACCGAGACACAAGGAAGAGTTCATACAAGTGCGGCAACTGTAATGGTGTTTGCAGAAGCCGAAGAATTCGATGTTGAGATAAATCCAAAAGAGGTCCGTGTTGATTTCTTCTGTTCTTCAGGACCGGGTGGGCAATCTGTAAATACAACCTATTCTGCGGTACGTTTAACTCACCTACCTACTGGACTAGTTGCACAATGTCAAGATCAAAAATCTCAACATAAAAATAAAGAGAAAGCGTTTAAAGTATTGCGATCTCGACTTTACGACTTGGAGCTTGCTAAAAAACAAGCTGAAGATGCATTGAAAAGAGGTTCTATGGTATCTAGTGGAGACCGAAGTGCGAAAATTAGAACCTATAACTATCCACAAGGTAGAGTCACTGAACATAGAATTGGACTTACACTGTATGATCTAGGTAATATCATAGATGGCGATATTCAAAAGATTATTGATGAACTGCAATTAGTAAGTAATACGGAGAAACTTAAAGAATCTGGGGAGAGTTTTTAAAACTTGACCCAAGACTAAAAAAACGGATCCACGACTCACGACTAAAGACTAAAGAAGAAAGAATTAAGAAACAAGAGTCCAAAAGTCAAAGAGATCAAGAATCACGAAGTTAAAAGTGAAAAGTGAGAAAACCAACACCGAAAAAATGACTACTGATCAACTAATTTCTGAAATAAAAAAGAAAAAATCCTTCCTATGCATCGGATTGGATGTGGATCTAAATAAAATTCCGAAGCACTTATTATCTGAAGAGGATCCTATTTTTGCTTTTAATAAAGCAATTATCGATGCTAC
>JBLHIC010000132.1:0-5267 GCA_047614245.1 Flavobacteriaceae bacterium | reverse complement strand
GTTAAACGTTTTCTTGTTGAGCATCCGGATAAAGAAGAAATGATTATAACAGAGGATCAAAACTCTTATTTAGAGAAGGTGTTTGTTGATTATCGGCCTATGGCGGAAGTTATTTTCGCAAAGAGTCGTGGAAAGGAAAGGGAGGATAATTTGGAGTTAAATCTCGAAGAGTTTATTTCAGTTAAAGGTATTTCTGCAATGGGGAATCAGCTCACGAAGGGCAAGGTTTTAGAGATAAATGCTCTTGATCCTTTAGAATATAAAGCACCTGAACCAGTTTTGGTAGAGGAAATAGAAGTGGTTGATGAGGAAAATGTCCAAAATCAGCCGGATAACAGCGCTTCAGAGATATCTTCAGATAAAAATAACCCAAACAGTCCTGAGCCACCTATAGACGATGAAGGTCAGACGCTCCTTTTTTAATATAAGCCATGAGAAAGTTTTTTTCAGAATTTAAGAATTTCGCTGTAAAAGGAAATATGGTCGATATGGCCATAGGGATTATTATGGGGACTGCATTCAACAACGTGGTCAATATTTTAGTGAAGAAAATTTTCATGCCTCCGTTGTTTTTAATCACCAATCAGGTCAATTTTGCTGAGCAGAAATATGTACTTCGGGAAGCCGCAGAGGGTATAGAGGAGATTGTAATTGGCTATGGTCTCCTGATCGAGGTTTTGATTGATTTTTTAATAATCGGACTCACGATATTTTTAGTGATTAAAATGATGAATCGTTTTCAGGCGAAAGCTGAAGATCCAAAAAATAAGGAAGTCGTAACCCCTAAGAACATTCAATTGCTCTCTAATATTGAGAAGTTGATGGAGGAGCAGAATGCCTTGTTGAAACAAAAGAAGGGGTAATTTCTACAGATGTTTATGTCAAAAGCTTCTTAAGCCCAGTAAACATAGATTTTTCTATTGCGTCAAATTTTCCATCTACTAAAAAGAGTGTCTTTATTTCTGAAATTAGATCATCTATTTGAGACCAATTATAGCCCAATCTTTGAACAGTTGATTGTATTTTCTGAATGCTCTGATAATCATTATCGTTTTTAAATTCTTTTCGAATTGAAATAAGTTCGTTTGAAGCAACTTTAGACTTAACTAGCTCCAGTTCTTCTGAAGTTTCAGTAAAATTTGCATGGGCGCAATACAGCAGGGTATATGCGCTTAATTCTGTCTTTGTCCAATTTGTATTAAAGTCGCTCATAGTTTTAGTGTTTAATTAATTTTCTGTCTCATCTTTAGGCCCTTTACTAACGATTGATGAAGTGCGTTTTCGAAAACGCATATTTACAAACTCAATAAACAAAGAAAATGCAATCGTAAAGTAAAGATAGCCTTTTGGAATCGCACCAACTTCAGATCCAAATACCTCTAAGTGAGAAAGGTGAGCGCCTTCTGCAATAAGCATAAACCCAATTAAGATTAAAAAGGATAGACCTAGTAATTGCACAGTGGGATGCTCGTTTACAAAGCGTCCAACAGGAGCAGCAAAGGCCATCATGATAAGAACGGAAATTACAACTGCAATAACCATTATAATGAGCGCATCTGTTGGGTTGTTCCCGATTCCGTTGGTCATACCTACAGCGGTAAGAATGGAATCGAATGAAAAAACAATGTTAATTAATGAAATCTGAATAACAGCTTTGGTAAGGGTTGTAGATCTACTTTTTTTAATTTCTCTCTCGTCGTGCCCTTTATTTTCTACTTTCTCGTGAATTTCACTCGTACTCTTGTATAGGAGGAACAAGCCGCCTATAAAAAGAATTACACCTTGGCCGCTAATTCCTCCTTTTACCCACGACAAATTGATATTCCAAAAAGGGGCCTCCATGGCAACTAACCAGGATATTCCAAACAGAAGAATGATACGAATAGCCATAGCGAGTATCAAACCAATATTAGTAGCCTTCTTTTGGTGTTCTTTTGGCAATTTACTAGCCGCTAACGAGATAAAAATAATGTTGTCGATTCCTAGGATTATTTCCAGAAAAGTAAGCGTTAGTAAAGCTACGAGGGCGTCTGCTGAGGTTAAAATTTCAAACATTAGAATAGAATATTATTAATTGAATGTTTTTTATTAAGTATTTTCTATTTTTCATAAACTACAAACATATCCTCCATAGGTTTAGAAGGAGGATCACAATTTCCGATTCGCCGTTCCTCTTTTCTTATTCGAATCTCCTACAATATTATACTCAAAAAGGTAGGTATTTGTAGTGGTGGTCAGTATTTTCATATGAATTGCTTTTTCTTCGGCGCGATTCTTCGGGTTTATCTTCTTGACGATATATTCGCAATCATTGATCCAACGGATTGAAGAGGTGTCCGATTTACCTTTAAAATAATCAATTTCAATGGAGTCGTTCCGTACAAAGCTCGTTGTGAGTACTTCGGAACCTACAATGGCCTCAAATTCAAAAGTTCCAACCTTAAAATCAACGCAATTTCGTTCTGGATTATAACAACTGCTTAGGAGTGCAAACAACATAAATAAATAAAGAAGGCGCATCTGATGAGTTTTATGCAAATTTCAGAAATTTTATGATAGTATTTTAATTTTCGTACGCTTTAAAACTACCATCTCTGTAAAAAATTACTATACGATCTATGGTTTTGTCAATATTCTGAGATGATTTTTCTGAAAATGTAGCTTCAATTTCTTTAGCTGTGTTATTTTGAAGTTTAGGGATAGGAGGTGAGGTGGTTTTTTTTTCCGAAGGAAATTCTCCTTTTCCATTAAGTAACCAATACAATTCCACTTCAGGATATTTCTGAAGCACCTTCATAACAAACTCTAAACTTGGCTTATTTCGACCCGATAGGAGGTGAGAAATTGTTGATCTGTTGAAGTCGATTTCTTCTGAAAATGCAGTTGCAGTAACCGCGTAATAATCGAGTATTTTTTGAAGTCTTTTTGCAAAATCTGAAATGTTTACCATTGTAAACTAATTTTCTTGTGTTATTAAGTTACAAATGTAATTTAATACTTTCAAAACTGCAATTATATATTGATTAATACTTTATATATATCATTTAAAGCTTTATATAAATACATTTAAATACCTGAAAATAAACATTATAAATACATTAAAATATACATGACTCCTAAATGTTAAAACTTTCAACATTTCATCTGCAATATTGTTTACAAATGAACACATAATGGGGATGTAGCTCTGATTACAATTGTAAACTAAGCTTTGTTTACCTTTGTGATAGGTAAACATATTTATGAATTATAAGCAATGGTATAGTACTCATTTTGAGTCAAGATTAAAGGGTAGATATATTACCCTAAACCATATAATGCCCTTGTTAAAATCTCGTGAAGAATTCATCGAAATCTCCACCGGGGGTTATTCAGAATTAGGGAGAGAAATTCCGCTGATAAAAATTGGGAATGGAGATCATGTTGTTTTGGCTTGGTCACAAATGCACGGTAATGAATCAACCACAACGAAGGCATTATTTGATTTTATTAAGTTTATTAGTCAAAAAGAATTCTATCAAAATGAGATTAAGCAGTTTTTAGATCAGAACTCTTTTTATATTTTACCAATGCTTAATCCAGATGGTGCTGATCTCTATACACGAGATAATGCAAATAAGATAGATTTGAATCGTGATGCTCAGAATTTAAGTCAGAGTGAAAGTGTAACCTTACGGACTGTTTTTAATAGGGTGCGACCTAATCTGTGTCTCAATCTTCATGATCAGCGATCTATTTACGGACTGGACACTGGATTGGCCGCTACGGTTTCCTTTTTAGCACCATCGGCAAACAAGGACCGCAGTCTGACGCCAGCACGAGAGGTTGCTATGTCCCATATTGTTAGGCTAGAGAAGGCGCTTCAGGAAATACTACCGGGGCAGATAGGGAGGTATGATGACAGTTTTAATGCTAATTGTGTGGGTGATACTTTTCAGATGTCTGGCGTCCCAACCATACTATTTGAAGCAGGACATTGTAATGAGGATTATAATCGAGAGAATACGCGAGCCATTATATTTTATGCATTTTTGGAGTTGTTTCGTTTCACGGATGAACAAGGAATATCGGAAGATTTCAAGCGTTATTTTAACATCCCACAAAACCGAGTTAACTACAATGATCTTATTTTAAGGCGTGTATTAGTTAAGGGGTGTGATAAACTCCTTGATGTTGCTATTCAATATTCCGAAGAATTAGTAAATGGGAAAGTTCATTTTAAGGCTATCATTGACAAAATTAGTGATTGTGATTTGCGATATGGTCACCGAGAGGTTGATTTGGATGGTGATTCTTTATTGATAAATTCGCAAAAAAATATTGAAGTAGGTCAAAATGTATGGAAGATTGTTAAAGATTCTGACGGTTCTTTAATTAATTTCTTAAATAATTAGCTTTTTATTAATGAAACTGTATTATTTTCGCATTTAAAATTATTTTATATGTCCAAATTTAAATTAGACGAGACCGATCATCAAATTCTTGATATGTTGATTGAAAATACAAGAACCCCTTTCACAGATATTGCGAAGAAACTTCAAATTTCGGCTGGGACTATTCATGTTCGGGTAAAGAAGATGGAAGAAGGAGGGATTATAATCGGTTCATCATTGCGCTTGGACTATGATAAACTGGGGTATTCATTTATCGCTTACGTGGGAATTTTTCTGATAAAAACATCTCAAACGCAATTCGTTTTAGAAAGATTAAATGCAATTCCTCATGTTACCGTAGCTCACGTTACAACTGGAAAATTCAATATTTTCTGTAAGATTAGAGCTCAGAATACCGGTCATGCAAAAGATATAATTTATAGCATTGATGATATAGAAGGAGTAAGCCGTACAGAAACAATGATTTCTCTTGAAGAGAGCATTAATGATAAGAAACGCCTAATGCACACAATTTTTAACGATATCTAAATGTTTTAAAAAATAGAATCTAGAGTAGCCCATTACCTTAGGATGATGGGCTTTTTTATTCCTCTTCACTAAATCTATTGCGATGAAACGTTCAGAATTATCACAAACCGAATATTTCCAATATTATAAACCATACGTTAATTTAGTCGATGATATTCCATTAATCGAAGCTTTAGAGAGAGGGCTACTGAATACAAAGGAGTTCTTTGAGTCAATAGCTCAAGAAAAACAATTGTATCAATATGACCAAGGGAAATGGACTCCGAAGGAAATTCTATTACATCTAATTGACACTGAACGCGTTTTTTGTTATAGAGCCTTGTACTTCGCTAGAGCAGAAGATAG
>JBLHIC010000131.1:0-5331 GCA_047614245.1 Flavobacteriaceae bacterium | reverse complement strand
CGGGAATAACAGGATTATGGCAGGTAGAATTAAGAGGGAAAGGCGGGAAAATGTCTGAAGAAGAAAGAATGCGTCTTGATAATGAATACGCTGATCACTTTAAGGGAGATAATTATTCGTTTTGGTACGATATAAAACTCATATTAAGAACAATTCCAGCACTACTCCAAAAAGGATCCGTTTAAAAATATCGATTACTAAAAAGAACATGAAAAAACTATTAAAAACAATCTTTATCTTAACTGTTACTGTGTTTTCGTTTACCGTTTCAAAAGCACAATCGAATAATATTGAAAATACAACTGATATCTCTCTGCCACCTCTTCAAGTTGTTATCGACTCTGTACTGACTCGTAATGGTATGCGTAAATTTAGAAATCAGGAGATTAGAGTTAAAGAGTCAAGGTTAGCATCAGAGCGCATTTATTGGACTAGAAATTTAAACTTTGTAGCTGAAACCTCTTACGGCAATTTAAATAATTTTTCAACAAATGCTGATAGAACGGGAAGCACATCTGCCCTTAGTAATACAACACAATATAATTATGGAGCAGGACTTTCTGTTAAGCTACCAATTTTTGATCTCATTAATCGAAAGAATCAAATTAATCTCGCTAAATATGAAGTTGCTGGTGCAAAAAATATGCTGCAATCCCAAGAGGATGAAATCAGACAAACCGTTATAAAGATGTACCAAGATTTACTTTTAAAACAAAAAATTCTTAAAATTAAATCCAAAACTTTAGGAGATGGAAAGGTAAACATGCAAATGGTCGAAAAGGAATTTCGCAATGGTACAGTCCCCGTGGCAGAATATGTGAGAATCACAAGTATTGCATCAAATGTGGAAGTAGATTATGAATTTGCAAAATCTGAATTTATAACAGCTAAGAAACTTTTAGAAGACATGGCTGGATTTACATTTTACCAATAAGCTCAAAATAAAAACATGAAAATAATTGATATTATAAGATTGATACAAAAGCATTTGACACTTTTAATTATAGTACCCTTCTTCCTAGCTTTATTAGGTTTGGTTCTTACTATAAAACCAAACTTTGAATATTCATCTCAAACAGTATTATATACAGGACTTGCTACAGCTCCTACTATTGAAATGGAAAAGACATTCAATTATTTTGCCACCAATATTGCTTTTGATAATTTAATTAATATTATTAATTTACGAGAAACTCAAGAAGAAGTAGCGGTACGCTTATTGGCTACCCACCTCATGTTACCAGAAGCCAATCCAAAGTATATTTCAAAAAAATTGTTTGATGAGTTAAGATTAAAAGTTCCGAAAGACATATACAACTATATTGCAAAGGGATCCAATACTAAAGGCTTACAAACTGATACTGTGGCTGTCTATAATTCTCTACCTCCTGAAATAAACCGGTACAACTACGAGAAAACGGTCAAACAGTTATTAACTTTAATGAAAAGTAGCAACGATAATTATATTTATGAATTGCTCAATTATGAAGATGATAAGCACTATTCACTAAAGGCATTATCAAGCATACAAGCCGCTCGTATTAATAGCAGCGATTTAGTTAAAATCAGTTATACCGTTGATGACCCTGGTATTTGCCAACAAACGCTTGAAATTTACAATGCAATCTGTATTAAGAATTATAAAAATATAAAAGAAAACAGATCTGATGCCGTAGTTAAATATTTTGAAGAACAATTACTTCAAGCTAATAGTAATTTAAAGATGGCTGAAGATAAACTTCTTGAATTCAATAAATCCAATAATATAATCAATTATTATGAGCAAAGTAAAGCGGTTGCAGTAGTTAAGGAAGATATGGAGGTTGATTATAAAAATAAGCAAGCGCAACTAGCCGGAACAGACGCATCTACAAAAAGACTTGAAGAAAAACTAAATGTACAAGAATACATTCAAAATAAAACGTTCAAAATTCTTGAAAAAAAGAAATTATTAGGCGATATTAATTATCAAATTGCATTTAACGAGGCCAGTCTAGATTCTAATGTTAATGAAACACTGGTAGCTAAAATCAATTTCTTAAAAAAACAAAGAGAATCTTTAAATAGTGAGATTAAAACAAGTGTCGATGACATCTATAGTTATCAAAATTCAGTTAATGGTGTTCCATTAACTAAAGTACTTCCTGACTGGATGAATAGTGTTGTTGAGTCTGAAAACCTTAAGGCCAAAATAAAGGTAATGGACAAACAAAATAAAGATTTTCAAGAACAATATGCTACTTATGCTCCAGCAGGTGCCACGATTAAACGATTAGAACGTGAAATTTCAGTTTCAGAACAAGGCTATTTAGAATTGCTTCATGGCTTAAATTTAGCAAAACTAAAATTGCAAGACAATGAAATGTCTTCAAACATAAAATCTATTGATCCGCCATTTTATCCATTATCTCCCAATCCTACTAAAAGAGGCATCCTAATTATTGCGGCAGCATTTGTAGGTGTCATTTTAACTTTAGGTATCATTTTGTTAATGGAGTATTTTGATGACACAATAAAAAATGCTAGTAGAGCAAGCATGCAAATAGGACTAAAATCATTAGGAATGATCCCTAAAATGGTATTAGACGCAGGGAACATCAACCTAGCTTTTATACAAAAAAGACTGATTGAGATAATTACTCAAAATATACTGCAATATTTTGGCACCCATACCTCTGATAAAAACGTAAAAACTATTGTTGTCTTTAGTACACAAAAAATGGAAGGCAAGACCGTTTTAGCTGGTAATATTGCCAGAACATTGAAGCAAGAAGGTAAAAAAGTAGTATCGCTAAATTATGATAATAAACAGGAGACTATTAATCAGCAAAGAAAATATCCATTTATTAATAAAATTTTAGGGTATCCTGATCCACGAATAGATACTAAAAATCCTTTTTTAGCTGAAGTTTCCAGTTATCTCGATACTTCAGAATACTTTCCTTATAAAATAAACAATCAATTTTATGAAGCAAAAACCTATTTAGACCTACTTAAGCAAAACGACATTTCGCTTAAGTATACTCCAGATTTTGTTATCATTGAGTTGCCCGCTTTAATCTATAATAATTATCCTGCAGATTTAATGACACATGCAGATCTAGGTATTTTGGTATGTCGTTCTAATCGAGTGTGGTCAGATGCTGATCAATCAGCCATAAACAACTTATTAGCTACTTCTGCATCAAAAATTAATGTTATAGTTAACGGAGTTAATATCAATGAAATTGAATCGGTTTTAGGAGATCTACCTAAAAAACGAAGCCAGTTTAGAAAAAAATTAAAATCGATGTTCAAATTTCAATTTTTCTCTAAAAACCAAATTTAATCTAGCTATAAATGAAAACACTCAAAAAAATAGTGAAAGAAGATAATTTCCTCTCATTATCAGGAAATGTTGTGATTGCTATTTTGGGCATTGGTGGATTTGCTTTGCTTGCCAGAAGCTTATCATTGGAAGTATTTGGTGAATGGGTTTTGTTTATGGCCGCTGGATCGTTTGTTGAAATGTTTCGGTTTGGCATTACTAATACTGGTTTAATTCGGTATCTTTCTGGAGCTGATGCTGCATCGAGAGTTAAACTTATAGGTTCTAACGCTCTAATAAGCTTAGGCGCAACCATTTTAGTAGCGGTACTATTGATCGTTTGTAAATTATTATTTCCTGAGGCAATTCAAAATTCCGGATATAATATGTTTTTCACCTGGTACCCTTTACTAGCCTTTTTAAATCTTCCTTGGAATATTGCATTAGTTGTACTGCAAGCCGATAGAAAGTATATGCAAATTTTAGCGCTGAAAGCAGTAAATAGTGGGTGCTTCTTTTTAATAATATTAATCCATTTTTTGATTTTAAATTTAAATCTAAACCAGGTAGTTTTAGGCTTACTTATCGTAAATGCGGGTACATCCATAGTAAGCTTTATGTTAGGTTGGGATGGTATGCTTCTTATCAATAAAGCTAGTGTAGAAACGAATAAAACTTTATTGCATTTTGGCAAATACACCACTTTTACACTTATAGGAACCAATTTATTACGAAATGTAGATACGCTAATTATCAGTTTAAGTCCTTTGGGTAGTGCCGCTGTTGCTCTTTACAGCATTCCTTTAAAGCTTACTGAGTTGCAACAAATCCCTTTGCGTAGTTTTGTTGCTACGGCTTTTCCTAAGATGTCAAAAGCTAGTTTACACCATCAAATTGATGAAGTAAAAAGCTTGTTTTATACCTATTCAGGGGCTTTAACGTATCTTTTTGTGGGGATAAGTTTAGTCACATTTGTATTTGCTGAATTCTTTGTAATTGTCATAAGTGGTCATCAATATTTAAAAACGGATCCAATAACAGGGTTTAATGTTGTTGCTATTGTTAGAGTTTTTTCCGTCTATGGATTATTACTGCCTATAGACAGGATGACAGGCGTTGGTTTAGACAGTATTAATAAACCTAAAATTAATGCCATTAAAGTTTTTGTTATGGTACTGGCAAATATAATTGGAGATTTAATCGCTATTTTTATATTTAAATCTTTAATTCTAGTAGCCATAGCCTCCATCATTTTCACTATTCTTGGAATTTGGATGGGCATGTACTTCCTAGACAAGGAGTTATCCTTATCATACAAAACAATTTTCACCAAAGGTGTAGTATTTTATATCTCACTATTTAATAAACTGACACATAATCGCTACGAAAGTTGTGTCAAAATAGAAAACACTAATAAGCAATGAGTGCGCATAATAACATAAATCCCTTTGAAAACTATTCAGGATCAATGAATTTATCCAAAACTGGGTATTTACTGTTGCTTTTTGCTGTGCTTTCAATCGTTGGACTGCTCGTAGTAAAACTAGGTATCGTAGGGATTATTTTAGTACTTGCATTACTATTTGGATCTGTGTTTTTATATTATTTATTTTGTTATCCAATAATTGGTTTTTATACTGCCATCGCTTTAAATTTTCTCCTATTAGGCATTGGAAGGTACATAAAAGGGCTCCCACTAGGGTTTGGAATAGACGGGATACTTGTTTTGACTTACATTGCTCTATTCATGAATAAGTTTAAAGAGAAAATAAACTGGACTCCTGCAAAAAAGGATATTACATTCCTCTGTATCCTTTGGTTTGGGTACTCTCTTTTTGAAATCATTAATCCAGAGGCCAGAAGCATACGAGCATGGGTTTCAGGGCGAGGTATTGCTTTCTACCCTTTACTTTTTGTTCCCCTAACGCTACTGTTTATAGACACAAACAAAAAGCTAGAAGCATTTTTATATGTCTGGGCTTTTTTTTCCATCCTAGGTACGCTTAAAGGAATTATGCAAATGA
>JBLHIC010000130.1:0-5438 GCA_047614245.1 Flavobacteriaceae bacterium | reverse complement strand
ATAAACATTTGAAGATATGAGTTTAACAGTATATCGCAGAGCACATTTTAATGCCGCTCATCGCTTGTTCCGAGAGGATTGGAGCGATGCTAAAAACCTTGAAGTTTTTGGTAAATGTAGCAATCCCAATTATCACGGGCATAATTATGAATTGGAAGTAGGAATAACTGGAGCAATCGACGTTGAAACAGGTTTTTTAATTGATCTGAAAATATTAAAAAACATTATTAAGGAAGAAGTTGAAAATCCATTTGATCATAAAAACTTGAATGTGGAGGTATCCGATTTTAAAACACTTAATCCAACTGTTGAAAACATAGCAATGGTAATATGGAATAAACTTAGAGAGAGAATAGATGCTAAATATGAAGTGTCTGTTAAATTATTTGAGACTCCTCGTAATTTTGTGTTGTACACCGGTTAATATTATTTAAACATCACTAGGTTTAATCGAATTTCTCAAAATAGAAACACTTAATAATTTTGAATAAATTAGCCTTGTATCCAATTAAATTTGAGCCGATCCTTAAAGAAAAAGTTTGGGGCGGTAATAAATTGGCGCGATCTTTTGGGAAGGAACACCTTTGTAATACTGGTGAAAGTTGGGAGATATCAGGTGTTGAAGGAAATGTATCGATTGTTGCCAATGGAATTTCAAAAGGGAAATCCCTTTTGAACCTAATTCAAGAATATGATTCTAAATTACTAGGAAACCGGGTCTTTAATACATTTGGATATAATTTTCCGTTATTATTCAAACTTATAGACGCTAAACAGGATCTGTCTGTGCAGTTACATCCTAATGATCAACTTGCAAAGAAGCACTATGATTCCTTCGGAAAAACGGAAATGTGGTATATCATGCAAGCCGAAGAAGACGCCCGAATTATTTTGGGGTTTAATTCAGCAATGAATGAAGCTAAATATGTCGAAAAAATTTCTGAAAATAAAATTACAAATATTCTTCATTCTGAAAATGTAAAAACCGGAGATACATTTCTAATCGAGCCCGGAGCTGTGCATGCAATTGGAGCAGGGGTGGTCTTAGCAGAAATTCAGCAGACTTCAGATGTTACTTATAGAATTTACGACTGGGATAGGCCTGGAATCAATGGTGAGTTGCGTGAGCTTCATTTAGATTTAGCTCTAGAAGCAATCAACTTTGACAACTTAGATGCCAAGCAGGAATATTCATTAAAGGAGGATGTGCCGGTAAAGCTATGTTCTTCTCTGTATTTTGAAACAAATCTGTTATCGCTTACCAAAAAGATTAGAAGAGATTTGTCATCTCACGATTCTTTTATTGTATACATGTGCGTTGAAGGTGAAGTAACAATTGAAACTACAGGCTTTTCCGAAGAAATGAACAAAGGTGAAACCCTCTTGATTCCTGCATCTCTAGCAAATGTTGTAATCAATACTACTGGGGCAACAGTTTTAGAAATTTATATTCCTTAATACACACTATCACCAAATTGATCTTTGACTGTCGTATTCAAAATTTGATTTTTTTTTCTCCACTTAAAGGACAAAATATAAGACATCCATAGATGCGGTTCTGTTTTATGATGACAAATGGATGAAAAAGACTTTTGCTCAACCTTATTGTGCAAACAAATTTATACGCCCTTTGAACGTTAAATGGGTATAATATAGTATTTTTGCACAAAATTTATAATTATGGCTAACATACGCGACTTAAAAAAAGATATTAATTATGTGCTTGGAGATATTATTGAAGCAGTATATATCTGGGAATTAACGCACCCTAGTAAGGACGATAAAAAAGCGGAATCAATTATTGATGAAGCAATTAGTACTTTCGACGAGTTAATCTTAAAAGTTAATGACAAGAAAGTAGAAAATAAAAAACAACACTTTAAAGCAATCAATGCTGATTTAGAAGAAAAAGGTAGAAAATTGATTGAAAAAATAAACGCTCTAAGCTAGTTTTTAGCTGTTTTATTACTCTTAATTAAGGACTCTAATGCTTTACCGTATTTAGAGTCTTTTATTTTTGGTGTCAATGATTTATACACGGTATCTAAATATTTGGTGTTCGAATTGTAAACTTCTGAAAGCATTAAATAGGGGGCCAATTCATATTCCTTATGATTTATTGCGAAATTTACAGTCATAAGAAATTTACTGGTAGCTAATAATTTTCTCTGCTCCTCGATGGCACCAATTAAACTATCATTTCCTTCTCTTAAAGCATTAAAGTTATATTCAATCTGGTCCAACTCCCGAGATGAATAACGTCTTAGTAGTTTCTTATAGTCGTTTAGAGCATCTTGATTCGTAGAACCTTCAATACGCGCTTTGACTGCAAGGTTTTTGAGGGATGTCTTGATAGAAATTTCACCTGGTTCTGCAAAGAAGGGTATTCTCTCATCGATCAAAGTACCATCCTTCAAGCGCACATAGAGATAGTATATTTCAGGACTTTCGATTTCTTTAGAAAACTCGAAATTCGAATTGCCATTTACCATTACAGAATCCACCGAAACAAGTAGTGTGTCTTCTATCTTTTGAAGTAATAGTGTGCCTTTCTTTAATCCATCAACATTTCCAGTTAAATGCATTAGCTTTTCGCTTTTAGAACAGCTGATAATACTTAGAAATGTAATTACTAAAGAAAGAGAATATTTCATTTTTATTTAAATTTAAGCTGACAAAGATGCTATTTTTTTCAGTAAAAAATAGCAAACGTAACTGATAAGAATGAAGATTTTTAGAAGCAAGATGTCAGATGACAGAAGCCAGAAGCTAGACGAAAGACACAAGACACAAAAAAAGAAAAAATGTCAGAGAGGGTTTGCGTAATTAAATTAGAATCTAATGTTTATATCCAATAATCCAACAATCCATCATTTCAAAATCTATGTTAAAAACTTGAAAATAATAATTTTAAATACTGAACAAACTAGCTTACCGCCGCAAGTTGCAATAAGACAGTGCACGCCACTGCTCCTAAAGTGCCAATGGCATATCCAAAAACGGCTAATAATACACCAACCGTTGCTAACGACGGGTGAAAAGCAGATGCTACAATAGGAGCGGAGGCGGCCCCCCCAACATTCGCTTGACTCCCAATTGCTAAAAAGAAATATGGAGCCTTTATGATTTTTGCTACGACGATCAACAACAACGCGTGAATAATCATCCATACCAAGCCAATAACAATTAATAATTGATTCTCAAAAATCAGCTTTAGATCCATCTTCATTCCAATACTTGCGACAAGAATATAAATAAATACAGTTCCTATTTTACTGGCGCCAGCACCTTCATACTTTCTAATTTTAGTATATGATAATATAATGCCAATGATCGTAGTTAAAGAGATCATCCAGAAGAAACTCGAACTTAAAAACGTAAACATATTTCGAGTTAAGCCAGGTGCAAGTCCGTTGACAAAATCTTCGAAAAAACTACTTAAATACCCTGAACCAAAATGTGCAAAACTAACAGTTCCGAAGGCTATTGCGGCAAGAATCATTAGGTCGGTTAACGTAGGATTCCGTTCTACTTTTTTAGCGTATGTGGACATCTTTTCCTTGAGACTTTCTATGGCAGAAGTATCTGCTCCCAACCATTTATCGATTTTGGCTGTTTTACCAATTCCGATCAATATAATCGCCATCCAAATGTTTGCAACCACGATATCCACGAATACCATACCTCCATATAATTTTTGGTTATATCCGTAAATTTCTAGCATCGCTGTTTGGTTCGCGCCGCCGCCAATCCAGCTTCCTGCAAGTGTAGAAAGACCTCTCCAAACAGCATCTGCACCGTCACCACCAACAGCTTCAGGAAAAAAGGTGCCTATTAAAAGTACTGCAATTGGACCGCCAATAATGATCCCTGCCGTCCCGGTAAGAAACATAATTAAGGCTTTTGGTCCTAAGTTGAAAACTGCCTTTAGATCGATACTAATAGTCATTAATACTAAAGCTGCGGGCAGTAAATACCGACTAGACATATAGTATAAACTAGAACTATGCTCAATAGCTTCACCCGTTATAGAGACGCTAGTCCATTCTGGAGAAATTACTCCAAAAGTAGTTAGAAGAGCCGGGATAAAATATGCCATAAATAAGGCAGGAACGATTTTGTAAAATTTGTTCCAGGCACCAAATTTCTTTGCTGAAGTGAAAAATATAATTCCTAATACTAACATTAAAACACCGAAGACTATGGTGTCGTTTTCAAATAATGGAGATGTGTCTTCTACAATTTCCGAAACAGTATTCTGCATAAATGGATGGTTTTAGTGCAAAATACAATTTATTTCTTTTTCGGCTGCCTTCCTTCTTTCTTAAGTGTTTCATTTAGCATCCATTCGATTTGGCCATTGGTACTTCGGAATTCGTCCGAAGCCCATTTTTCAATTGCTTTCATCATGTCTTCGTTCACTCGAAGCGCGAATGCTTTTTTCTTTGCCATTTTATTTTTTTATAAATGTACTTACCCTTTCAACTAGCTCTGGCATGATAGGTAAATTGTAAATGTTGTATGATTTGGTGTTTTCCAAATCACTCCCTTCAATTTTTTTAAGAATGTGATTCATGTTTTCAACTATAAAGTATTCCGCATTGGGTTGCGCTTCATGGAGATGTTCAGCTTCACTAATTTGAACCTGAATGTCCTTGTCACCATTCACAATTAAAACTGGAACCCTTAATTTTGCTACTTCAATTTGAGGATCAAATTTCATCCAGCTGCTCATAAAGGGTTGTATATCGGCCCTGAAAAGTGATGCTAAAGAAGGACTATAATTTAAGGCAACCCCATTAACACGCAAATCGTCATAGGCAGTCCGCGCACTTTCTTTCAAACCGGGCGACTGTTTTGCTATTTGATCAACGATTACATCATCTATTTCCTGTCCAGCTCCAGCGATAGATATGAAACCATCTGCCCGACCTTGAGCCGCAATCATCCCCACGAGAGAACCTTGACTGTGACCTATGATGTAGATTTTAGAAAATTCTCCGCCATTCTTAAAGTAGTCGGTAACTGTCTCAGCATCCGTGATAAAATCATCAAATCGAATGTCTTTTTCTCTTAAGGTTCTATTTTTCATGAGCTTCACAATTCGCTTGTCGTATCTGTAGCTTGCAATACCATTATTATATAGCGCTTCAGCTAAGAATTTTAGTGAATTATTCTCCATCATTTGCTGATTTCCATTTCTATCTGTTGGGCCAGAACCTCCAATTATTATAACCAAGGAGATTTCTTCAGAAGTGGTTGGAAGGAGCAGAGTACCATCAATGAAAGCCGACACACTAATGTTCTTGGAATTAAATTTGTTTTCTTGCGCGGCACTTATTCCGAAGCACAGTAAAAGAATATAAAACAATTTAGTCTTCATGAGGTTTTAATTTATGGGTGTAGGTTGCAAGTACCTTCTCAGCATCCTCTTTTCT
>JBLHIC010000129.1:0-5459 GCA_047614245.1 Flavobacteriaceae bacterium | reverse complement strand
TTTTAAAGGTGTTCGTGATAGCGCTGCACTAAGTTGTTAAAAAGCGCGGACAGCACGCACATAGTAAGTGTTGCTCTTATTGGTGCCAAACTGGATGCCATTGCCGAAATACTTTAACCACGCAATATTGGTATCGTTCTCGGTAGAACTCCAATAGTAGTTATTAGCAAAACCGCCAACATTTCCTAAACCTAAAGCATTTCGTTGTCCTATATTTTGGTGCATTTCATTTAATTCATCTTTTGAAGGCAGGAACCAATCACTGTATCCACCAAGAGTTAGATTTGCACAAATATCTGCAGCCGTTCCTGATTGTGTACATCCTAATTCTATATCAATTGTGTTTTGAGCACCTGTTCCAATAGCTACTCCATCTGCTGCTGAAATCCCCTTTCCAAAACAACCCCACTCTGCAAGTGTAGATTGGTCAAAAGTCGCTGCAATTAAACCTCCACCATTTCCATCTAACGAAAAGACAATACCTCCTTGATGAAAATCACCTATTTGTAAGTCAGGAGTTGATGATGGCAAAACAATATAGTTCCCACTACTTATAAATAAAGTGTCTTCAGAAATAATTAAAGTCTGCGCAATGCTGACACTACCAGTACCATATGACCCATTTTCTTCTGCTCCGTTGGCAGTTTCTTTTACCTTTAAGGCGTAAGGAACACTCATTAATTGGCTAGTACCCGACATACTGTAGCTTGTTCCGCCTGCAGGGTCGGTTTCTGTTTTTATAAAATAGGGGCCTGTACTCCAGTCTATTAAGTTAAACGCACCCGAAACAATTGTTCCTTCACCGATCTCTATACTAACCAAGCCATTAAGATTGGTGTTTGGTGTTTGTGTTTCTACATACACTGATGCACCAGAAACCGACCCTTGTAATATGCTTATTTGCATACCAACAACCTGGCTGCGTAACAATGCATTTTCTGCATCTCTTACTAAGGATTGGTAACTCAGATTTTCTGGGCTTTGAGCAAATACGCCTAAAGTCATTATTAATGCTGCCGATATGGAAATTATTCTTTTCATTAGATTTAGGTTATTGTTAATCGTAAAAAAAACATCACACTCAAAATTGTTTCTCGATTTTATCTTTTATGTCACAACTTAAATCAATCATTAAGATTTTCAACATTTTTTAGATCTAATCATATAGAATATTTTTGACTTATAAATGGCACTATAAATACAGGATAAAACAGTATCTAAATCACTAGGGACAAATAGCCAACTTTCAATAGGGCAAGTTAAATAACTTAAGCATATCTTATCTAAACAGGTGATTATTAGGGATTGTCCTACAGATTAGCTTCCTGCATTCCTTTACCGATAAAACAGATTATTACACAACATTCTGACAAACAATGCTTTATATGAAACCCTAAGAACAATGAAAACTGGACGCCTACGTTAAAAAGCAGGTGTTTTGCTATCAAAAAGGAGCATTTTGTAATCAAAAGTGCTTATTTTCCAACGAATTACACTTTTTTTTGATTTGATTAAAGGTTTTCTCGGTTCGTTGACGGCCTGATTCTAGGGACCAGTAGTCAACTCTGAACTGCCTCACATTACTATCCTAATCAGAGCGAGAATCTCTCAGCGAGAATACCCCATTATGCCAAAATCGGATCAATCGATTAGCGAAGGCATATCGGTGTGGCATCTGCTTAGTTATTGTAGCCAGTTTTTTCTCTTTTATCTTTTCCCCAAGCAATTACTTTTACTCCTTTTGAGTATTGAATTTGGCTTGGTTCATTTTTAATTAGCGTGTTAAATCGCGGATAAATAAATTCCAATTTTTTCAAGGTGATTTCATTAACGATCCATTCCAAATGATGAATTTCAAATTCGTTAATGCACTTTTCTGTGTCTTGAAAAAGAGCATATCTTTCAGTTAGCCATTTTTCCAATTCTGTTTTCTCCGCAATTTCTTTTCCAACAGTAAACTCAACATTCAATTTGTCATTAAACACCGAGTTATTAGACTCGTATTTATTTTCAGTACGCTTAATTTGAGAAAATCTATATGGAAGCTCAGACATTCCTTTCGCGACTTTGCAGGATATTCTTTTTCCACCTTCAATGCTCAAAAAATACACCCCAGTTTTGTCCTTTGATTTCACATAAGTTCTGATATTAATTTCATGAAAGTTCGAAATAGGAGGAAAAGAAGGTAGGTTTTTTGGCCTTATTTTTTCCATTGTAAAAGCAACTACCGAAACCCAAGGTTTACCATCAAAAAGATCTATTTCAAGTTCCTTTGGGACAAATTTTTTCAACTCTGATAATTCCACTTGCCAATGAAGAAATATTGCATTATTCCACTCTTGATAAAATCTCCACTTCTCAGTTGGCATTCCCCAAGGTCTGTGCTCGTTTGTATTTAATATTTCTGGGATTCTCATTTTTCAAATTAACCTAAAAGTAACTATTTGTATATCATAGGATCAAAAGCGTAAGCACTAGGGATTATCTCCTTTATTACTTAAATACTTTTGATGGGGCCATTATTCATGAACTTCCAACCGTGTAAAGGAATACTTGACTGACCAACAAATTCAATTACAAAGAGCTATTCCCAAGGTTATTAACGACCACATCTAGATCACCAGCAGGCTTTATCGCTAAGTAATACACAAGACATAAAAGCACGTCTTAATATTTTAGATGAAACTTTTTTTCTGCTGCAGGGCTAATTTCACCATTAATTATAAGCTTGTTTTTCACTACAAGCTTTGCAGCACCAGAACCACTCAATGTTCCGTTTTTTCTTGAAGACTTTCCGCTTTCTAAAAAATTAATCACATAGTAAGATTCTGTTTTAGTTTTCTGTCCCCGTGCATCATAAATATCCTGTTGAGTAAAAACCATATAAATCAATTCTTCCCCATCTAGATTTGTGATAATAAAATTCTTGTTAATCCCTAATTGGCCTGGAGCATTCTCTTTAATTAATTGAGCATGAGCTTCTCCATTAACCTCAATGGTACCGGAATCCTTATTATAAGAAATTTTGTCTTTTTGGGCTTGAGCTTGAATAGTCATTACCATAACAAGCAGAGATAGAAGTAGATGTTTCATGTTATTAATATTAGTGCAATCTTAATCAAAAAATGTACCCGTATTCTTGAGTAAGATGGCTTATTTATATAGTTTAACTCTTCTAGAGTGACAGTACAGTCAATAAAATTCTCCAATTTAAGGCATTGTTAGACAGCGTGCATTATTTAGCTCAAATACTTCATCAGCTTCCAACTCCAGAACTATAGCGATGAAAAAGTAAACTCAAAATAGTTATCGGCATTGCAAATATTCTTTCACTCAGCATAAATGGCTCTTATCTTAAAAAAAAGCACTAACAGCACTACTTCTCAAAAAGCTGGTTTATATTTTTAAATGACTTAAACTCAAGTGCATTATTTTCCGGATCTAAAAAGAACATCGTGCCCTGCTCTCCAACTTGACCTTCAAAACGTATATAGGGCTCTATTATAAAATCTATGTTTTTTGAATTTAAATTCTCAGACAACTCAGTCCACTTATCCCAGTCCAAAACAACTCCAAAATGTGGAACAGGCACATCATGTCCATCTACGGAATTAGAAATTGGCTTGTCAACATTCACTTGATTTGGTTTTTGATGAATAACAAGTTGATGACCGAAAAAATTAAAATCGACCCAGTGGTCTGAACTTCTTCCTTCAGAACATCCTAATACTTCTTTATAGAATTTTCTGCAAATAGCTAAGTCTTTTACTGGAATTGCGAGATGAAAAGGATTCATGGTTTTTATTATTTCTAACATATTGAACAAGCACAATGAGCTTATTAACACATAAATTATCCTTCAAATTTAACGTATAATATATTCACTTAAAATCTCTTTTAAGTCGATAAAACTCCCTTATCACTCTGGTATTCGCGGCTTCTGGTTTTAAGCTTTCATACCGGGCTTAACAGATCATCATTAACCGGGTTTCTCCAGACTTTTCTTTTGGGGCACGGTGCAAGCATGGAAGGACGTTACTTTGAGGGTGATCAACTGCCAACCTCCACAAGTTACCAATACCTAAACTTATAAGGCGTGCTTTAGGTTCTGCTCGGTAGTGTAAATCAAAGAAGTATTCACTTAAAAATGATTCAAAACCCTCCTCGCCTCCGTCATATAACTTTTTGAGCTCGTACCGTATTTCTGGGATAAGCACTTTTTGTTTGGCCTGTGAGTTTGCCACTATTTCACTGGATGCGCCATGGTAAGTGCATAAAAAAGTATCTGTAGGTAAAGGCGAGCGATCCACATGAAAAGAATAAACATCGGTAGGAAAAAATGGGTAAGCATCATCTCTCTCATAACACTTGATAAGGTTAAGAACAGGAGATGCGCCATGGGCTTTCAACAACTTGAAATCATTTAAAAGAATCTCACGAGCAAGCTCTCCCTGCTCACTCAACTGTAATTCAATAAGCTCCTCATGGTTAAGCTCTGCCATGTTTTCATTGAGCTTAAGCTTTTTAACAATCTCTGAAAAATCACCTACTAGCTGACGAGTGTAACCTATAGCATTTATTTCTCCTTGAAAAGGCTTAGAAACAAGGTCTTTAAAATTAGTAACCGTATGAATTTGACTCTCCTCATGAGATAAATATATCATGCTGGTAATATTAGTCTAAAATCATTTAAAGCTGGCCAATCAATCCATAGGTTAGAGAAACTAATTAATCGTTTTTATCTTGAATTTTCACTGCCCCTAAATAAATAAATACCGTAGCCATAGCCATCCACAAATGGCTAACAGCCAGGTAATTCATCCATTCATGAAGAGAAAGTTTTAACGAAAAGGTAAGTGCAGACAAGGCCGCAAAACCAATTCCAGCTATAATGTATCTGCTGGCCTCATTTTTGGTTTTAAGCAATAGCAATACCTCTATAGGTAAAACAATAAATACTAACCCATACCCGGAGTGAATCTGCACGTAAAAGAAGTCTAAAGTATAGAAGGTGAAAAACAAGAAAATGGCAAACTCTATAACATTCACCACTCTTAGCACTTTAAGATATTTCTTTTTTAAGAGGATGCCAGCATGCTCTATAGCACCTCTTTCGATAAGCATAATAGCAACCATACTAATCACCCAACCCACAAGCTTCCAACGACCACTGATCATGTACTGAAACGCATGACCTAATAACCCTCCAAAAAGGGTAGCCAAACCCATAATCAAAAAATAATATTTGAAATAACTGAATGATAAATTTTTGGTTGGTCTTTTATGCATTTTATAAAAAAACAAAAGGCAGAGAAAACTAACCAGAAGGTCGGTAAGTGATACCATGGGCTCATCAATCCTTAAAGCGAAAAAATCAATTGAAATTACTTTGTCCATATACTTCTAGATTGAAAACCAACAAAGCTAAAGATAAGATAAAACGTAAGCTTTAACGATTG
>JBLHIC010000128.1:0-5579 GCA_047614245.1 Flavobacteriaceae bacterium | reverse complement strand
TTTCTATGGAGTATTTCCGGGGCGAACTATTCAGCGACAGAGCTTACCGGCCTCATTATTTCTTTGGGAATTGTATTAGGTTCCAACGGAATTAATGTAGCTCATGAGCTAGGTCACCGACAAACACGATGGGAAAAGACTCTTGGGAAGCTATTATTACTTCCCGCATTGTATATGCACTTTTACATTGAGCATAATTTTGGGCATCATCAAAACGCGGCAACGGAAGAAGACCCGGCAAGTGCCAAGTACAACCAGTCTGTATATTCCTTTTGGATAACATCTATGTTTAGACAATATCTAAGCGCTTGGAAAATTCAATTGGAGCTATTGAGAAGAGAAAACACTTCTTTCTTTAGCTTAAAAAATGATATGATGTGGTATGTGGTTATACAAGCGCTATACTTGTTGCTCTTATTCGTGGTTTTTGACATACAAATAATGTTGGCTGCAATTCTTGTCGGGCTTATGGCTGCAGTGTTGCTTGAAACAATCAACTATATTGAGCATTATGGATTATCAAGGATTAAAACTACGAGCGGTCGGTATGAAAGGGTTTCAGAAATACATTCTTGGAATTCAAATCACGTTCTAGGCAGGGTAATGCTTTATGAACTCACGCGTCACAGTGACCATCATCATAGGGCTCACAAAAAATACCAACTACTCGATTGTCACGAGACAAGTCCGCAAATGCCTTTTGGGTATCCCACTTCTATGGTATTGTCTTTACTACCGCCATTATGGTTTTCTATTATGAATAAGCGGATTCCTAATGAAATGAAACCACAAACGAGCTAGTCAACAATCATTTTCAATGTTGCTTCTGAAGATATAGAAGTAACATTCACAAAATATACTCCAGCTGTAAAGTTTTGATCTATTTCAAAAGGCCCTCGCTGAATATTCTTTTCAAAATAAATAGTTTTACCTAAAACATTAATATCCTTTATAGAAGTAACACTAATTTCTTCGGAAAAACTCAAAGTGAATTTTCCTGTGTTTGGGTTGGGAGATAAAATAATTGAATTTTTTAGTTCGTTCTCATCGACACCTAAATCAGAACCCAGCTTAACCATCCAAAAATCAAGCCCGCCATGATTTCCAATAACATCACCATCATTAGATCGGGTAGAACCAGTTAGGATATAACCACCTTCCGTGGTGTGTTGAAGGGGCCTAAAAATTTCAAAATCAGTTCCTCATAAAGTCTTTTTCCATTCAATATCAAGTGGTTGTGCAAAACCTGAAACAGATATAAAGGCCAAGGTGATTAAAAGGTATTTAATTCTAATTATATCTACACGAAAGATAGTAAAACTCCTTCGAAACTTTATCTCACTTAATTCTTACCTTTGCGCCTTCAAATAAGTTTCATCTATTAAACAGTTTCTGCGGGTATTGTGGATTCTACGTTTAATTTAAAAGGTTCCCGCCTGAGCGGGGAATGTTATGTCTCAAAAAGTACGTGTCCGTTTTGCACCAAGTCCTACAGGTCCACTTCATATTGGAGGAGTAAGAACCGCATTGTTTAACTACCTATTTGCTAAAAAACACGGGGGTGATTTCCTATTGCGGATTGAAGATACCGACCAAAATCGATATGTACCAGGCGCCGAAGATTATATTGTTGAAGCCCTTAATTGGCTTAACATCCCTTATGATGAAGGTCCGGGTAAAGAAGGTGACTGTGGTCCTTATAGACAAAGTGAACGTAAGGATTTGTACAAGCAATATGCTTTTGATTTAATTGAGTCGGGAAATGCCTATTATGCGTTTGACACTTCGGAAACACTTAATTTTCACCGCAAAGATCACGAGGCGAAGGGCAAAACTTTCATCTACAATTGGCATAACCGCTTAAAACTAAAAAACTCCTTATCGATGTCGACAATGGAAGTCGAACATTTACTAGCTGAAGGCGTGGAATATGTGATTCGTTTTAAAACTCCTGAAAGCGAAACGCTTCAATTGCAGGATATCATTCGTGGTAATATGCAAATTGACACCAGCGTTCTTGATGATAAGGTATTGTTTAAAAGCGATGGGATGCCAACCTATCATTTGGCAAATATTGTAGATGACCACCTAATGAAAATAACTCACGTTATTCGCGGTGAGGAATGGTTACCGTCAATGGCTCTGCATGTTCTATTATACCGAGCCTTTGGTTGGGATTCGCCTGAGTTTGCGCATTTACCTCTTATTATGAAACCTGAAGGTAAAGGAAAATTAAGCAAGCGTGATGGTGACAAGATGGGCTTTCCGGTTTTTCCACTCCAATGGAAACCCGCTGATGGAAGTGTCTTTTCTGGATATAGAGAGGATGGTTATTTAGCTGAAGCGGTTGTAAATATGCTCGCTTTTTTAGGATGGAATCCAGGAACTGAGCAGGAAATTTTTAGCTTAGACGAGTTGATTAACGCTTTTGAACTAGACAGAGTTCATAAAGCGGGAGCTAAATTTGACCCTGAAAAAACAAAGTGGTTTCAGCATCAATATCTCCAAGGATTAGAAGAAACTGTTTTAGCTGAACAGTTTTCAGAAATATTAAAGGAAAAAGGCATCACAACTAATCTCGATGTTATAAGAATAGTTTCATTGGTTAGGGAACGCGCTACGTTTGTAAATGATCTATGGGATCAAGGTAGTTTCTTTTTTATTACTCCTGAAGGTTACGATGAAAAAGCTTCGGCTAAAGCGTTTAAGGCTGAAACGCCAGAAATATTAAGCTCTGTTGTTGAAATATTAAGTGCTACCGAAGGTTTTTCCGCAGCAATCCTTTCGGAAAAAGTAAAAGGATGGGTAAGCTCTCAAGAATTAGGTTTCGGAAAAGTCATGATGCCTCTACGATTAGCACTTGTTGGTGAAATGAAAGGTCCTGATGTATTTGATATAGCGTCCGTTTTAGGAAAAGAAGAATCCATTCTTCGTATAGAAAACGCGATCAAGAAAATGTCTTAAAAATAGAGTGTTCCACTAAAAATTAAGGTAGCGCTTTTCCCTTTAAAAGACTTTTTTTCGAATTCTTTATCGTTCAACTTATCGAGCATATTTGTAAGACCGTATTGATACATAGCGCCGACTCGAAAGGATCGGAACCCGACCGTAAGACCTCCGGCAAATAGAAAGTTTATACGGTTTATATCCTGAATATCCTGTGCGCGGAGAGTAGAATAGCCATCCAAAATATAATCCTTATACCTATCTGTATCCAGTTTCATCTTCCCATTTATATTTATAATAGGTCCAAACTCTATACTCAAATGATGCTTGATAATATTCAAACTTCCTAAAAGCCCAATCTGAACTGCCTGAATTTGATAATCTATAAATTGCGTATCTCCAGCTCCATTTGCGCCAACACTTCCTTTAACCCCAATACTGTTGTTGAAGAAACTTATGCCATAGATTAAATCGAATGGTCCTCTAAACGCACCTCTTGTAGTAAAACCCCCTTCAAATCCCTGGCCTTGCTCGGTCGTTAGATCGGACGTGGATATATCGAATAAAGTTATGCCTCCTGTTATGCCGATACGGTTATAATCATCAAAGTTTCGTTGTGCATATAGTTCTTGGAAAAATACTAAAGATAGGGTAACAAACAAGGTGTTTTTTAGACTCATATGAGAAATAAGTTTAGCGCATGTAAATGCCGCTTTATTTTTGTATCTTCAACAAAGAAACTAATTATAAATTTAATACAATGGGTTACACAATTTTACTTATTCCTCTTTTCCTTTTCGCATTCTTTATATTAATATCTGGGATTTTCACCGTAAAGCAGCAGACATCTGCCATTGTTGAGCGCTTCGGAAGGTTTCTAGCCGTCAGAAATTCTGGGCTTCGATTTAAAATTCCGCTTGTAGATAGAATCTCTGGCCGTATAAATCTGAAGATTCAACAGTTAGACGTGCTAGTTGAAACTAAAACAAAAGATGACGTATTTGTTCGTCTCAAAATATCCGTTCAGTTTCAGGTTTTAAAACAAAAAGTGTACGATGCTTTCTATAAGCTTGAAAATCCGCACGATCAAATTACATCCTATGTCTTTGATGTTGTTCGCGCCGAAGTGCCAAAAATGAAATTAGATGATGTTTTTGAACGTAAAGATGATGTTGCTATCGCTGTTAAAACCGAATTGAACGAGGCTATGATAAATTATGGTTATGATATTATTAAAACCCTGGTAACCGATATTGACCCAGACGTGCAGGTAAAAGCTGCAATGAATAGAATTAATGCTGCTGAGCGCGAAAAAGTAGCTGCCGAATATGAAGCGGAAGCAGAACGTATTAAAATTGTAGCTAAGGCTCGAGCGGAAGCAGAAAGCAAACGTTTGCAAGGACAGGGTATTGCAGATCAACGTCGTGAAATTGCTCGCGGTTTGGAAGAAAGTGTGGATGTACTAAATAATGTGGGGATAAATTCTCAAGAAGCTTCGGCTCTAATTGTTGTTACGCAGCACTACGACACCTTACAATCTATTGGGGAGCACACACAAAGTAATTTAATTTTATTGCCAAATTCTCCACAAGCAGGAAGCAATATGTTGAACGATATGATCGCTTCATTTGTGGCAAGTAATCAAATTGGGGAACAAATGAAAGTAGACAACATCGCAAAGGGAATTACTAATAAAAAGAAGAGAACGCCACCACCACAGCGAGCTGAGGAGGGTGATGACCTTAACTATTAATATAGATGTTAGAACGCTGCGCTATTAGATTAAAATACTTGATTCTATTAGTGCGGCGTCTATGTTATGACAAGTTTTTAGCTTCTTCTGCTAATAAAGGGTTTTTGTCGTCAAGGGCTTTTTGAATGAAGTCTTGAGCTTCATCAGTTGTCTTGTGGCCATTTTCTAACAACACTCCAAGTGTTATCATCGCGGCAATTCGAGTTCCTACTTTCTTAGCGGCGGTTGCGAATAACGGCTGCAAATCTTCATAGGGAACTTTCTTTGCAAGTTCTTGAATTTCAACCCTTACTTTCACTTGCTTTTCTGAAGGAAGATTGGTATATTTTTTTCCAAACTGCTTAATAACTTCAATTGGAGGTCTATTTCCACCTTGTTGTGGGTTCCCTTGTTTTGGAGCATTCTGAACTGGTTTTTTCTTTGCCCATGAATCTCGTAGACCGACAGTTTTATTAAACACTAAATGTTCCGGTTTACTGTCCTTGTCTGCATTAAAATAACCAAGTCGCTGAAACTGGAAGCTGTCTCCTGGCTCTGCTTTCCCTAAGAATGGCTCAATAAATGCTTCAGAAACAGTTAATGAATTAGTGTTTATAAAGTCCATAAAACTCTTGTCTTTATGACCGTCTGGAGCCTCATCATTAAAAAGTCTATCATATACTCTTACTTCAGCTTTCATCGCGTGCTCTATCGAAATCCAATGTAGGGTTCCTTTTACTCTTCGAAGGCTGGCTTCAGATCCACTTCCACTCAAGCTATCTGGATCGTAAGTGCAATGTATTTCAGAAATATTACCCTCTGCATCCTTTACCACAGACTCCCCTTTAATAACATACGCGTTCTTTAAGCGAACCTCTCCTCCAAGCGTTAATCTAAAAAA
>JBLHIC010000127.1:0-5586 GCA_047614245.1 Flavobacteriaceae bacterium | reverse complement strand
TTGGAAAAGGGATATCCCATTGCTCGAAGAACCGTAGCGAAGTATCGAGAACAATTAGATTTACCTGTCGCCCGACTCAGAAAAGAACTTTAATGGATTTTTTCCTTAAAATAGCCGCATATATTTTTCATCCGTTGTTAATGCCGTTGCTAGGGGTCTTCCTATATTTTGGTATTAGTCCGCGTTTTATTGAACTTGAAATTATGCAGGCCAAGTTAATTGCCGTCTCAATAATTACAGTTTTTATTCCAATAATAACTTTCTTCTTATTAAAAAACATGGCGATATTGTCGTCAATTCATCTCGAAAGAGTTGAAGATCGAAAGATTCCATTAATGATTCAATGTGTGCTCTTGTTATTAATTATTAAGATGGTCTTCGAACCATACGATAATCCGGAGTTGTATTATTTTTTTGTTGGAATATTGTTCTCTACAGTCACAGCCTTGATATTAGTTTTTTTAAAGTTCAAGGTTAGTTTACATCAAATGGGAGTTGCAGGTTTAACTATGTTTTTAATTGCTTTAGGGATACATTTTAAGGTGAACGTTCTGTTAGCTGTAAGTTTGTTTTTTATAGCAAATGGATGGGTTGCAACTTCAAGACTACATACAAACTCACATAATTCTATTGAACTTATTGGAGGTTTCTTTATTGGGGTATTACCTCAGTTAATAATGATCAATTTCTGGTTATAGTATATAAAACACCATCCCTGCTTGTATAGTGCGAAAATTAACTTCCTGCCCATCGGTGGTCATTGCATCTTTAAAGAACGGATTTATGCTGTAGCTAGCGATGAAATTAAAGGAATTATATCCAAACGTTAATGAGGTTCCCAATCTCAGCTTTTGAAATTCTGGAATATCCGTTTGGGTCACATTGTTTCCCGTCTGCTTGAAAGTGCTTTTATACCAATAAGCATAGCCTATCTTAAAACCGGCATATATTCGCCAAAATTGGTAAGTTTCGGCTGTTGATGACCTCCAGCGAAATTCAATTGGAACTTCAATCGTTGAAGTATTAAAGCTATTTCTTGTAAAATCTACATTTTGATCGTCTAGTACGGTGAAAATAGATTTTCCATCCGGGGCTTCCCCAATAAAGAGTAGTTGACCATATACATTAAATGCTAGGCCGGCACCAACGGCAATTGCTAAACTACGCCGTTTATTAATCGGCATATCCCTTAAATAACCAAATTGAAGTCCACCAGACAACCCTCTAATTTGCACACCACTTGGTACGTCTGATATTAAATTATAAGTTACTCCAATATAAAATTGATCTTCACGATACTTAGTGTCACCGTCACTTTCAGGAACTATATCCTGAGCAAAATTTTCACATGAAAGCAAGGCTAAAAAAATGAAAATACATATTTGTAAACATCTAAGCATAGTATAAATATAGGTGTAATTTTGATATATTTAAAACAAAAAACCTTGCACTGATAATCAGTACAAGGTTAGTTTTATTATAGTAGAGTACTATCTATTTATCCAATTCGTTTCCTTGAGCGGTAATATAAATAAGTTTTAACATGTTTAATTCGCGCAATTCTTGTTTGATATCAGATACGAGGCCTGTATTGGTTTCTTTATCGACCTTTAGGGCAACCATAACCATGTCTTGTAGCTCAGGGCGCAGTTTACGTCGTGCTTCTTCTAAGGCAAACTTTAGATTGGAAATGTCCGTGAACTTATCACCTATTTGAATTTTCCCCTCTTTCCCATATTGATCTTGATAACGAGCACTTGGCTTACCAGCAAAGATATATACAGATCTATCTTTTTTTAATTTTTCAACTTGATCGGCCTTAGGCATTTGGTTTACAACCAATAGGTTATTATTTCTTAAAACGGTAACTACCATAAAGAAAAACAATAACATAAATACAATATCCGGCAAGGAAGCAGTATTAACCGCAGGTAATTCTCCACTTTTTTTCTTTGTGAACTTCGACATATTATACTTTTTTTATAGTCCTGATTTCTTTGGTTCTGCTTCGGAAAGTTTTAAAGGAAATAATCTCTGAATGTTTTCTAACTTTGATTGAAGTACATCTTCATTTCCTGAGAAACTACCTTCGTCCAAACTTTTCTTCATTACAGTAAACTTCCAGCCGTATAAACGCTCTGCCTCCCTGTCTCTAAGAAAATGATAGGCTGCTACCAGTTCATTTTGAACGGATATGTACATTTTATAGGAAGTAAGCCTGTCATTTTGAACAGAAATTACAGCTTTATCAGGATTATCAGATGAGTTTGGTAACCTACTACCTTTACAATGTTGACAATACTCAGGGCTTCCAGCAGGTGCTCCGCCATTATCTAAAAATTCGATAGCCGCAGCTCTTAAATCTTTAAGATCCATCAATTCTTCTTCAACCAATAATTGATCACTTTTGTTTACATTAACAATGAACAAATTTTTCTGTTTTATAATAACATCTGGTTGTTCTGTGTCGTCAATTGGTGGAAGCTGTCTAGCAATCCCCTTATCTTTCTCAATAGTAGTTGTTACTAAAAAGAAAATAAGAAGGAGGAACGCTATGTCCGCCATGGAGCCTGCATTAACTTCTGGTGTTGCTCTTCTTGCCATTATTTACTAATTATTTTTTTAACTCCACCAAAAACCATTGATCCTATAGCTATAAGGCCTAACAATACGAAGGCGTTTATTCCTGTTGAAATCCATTTAGAACCACTTTCAGATAGTGTTTTTCCATCTTTCATAGGAGTTTCAACCCCGTCAGCCATCAAATAGGAAATAATAATAACTACTAAGAAGGCACCAACTGTGATCAAGGTTTTCTTAATATCCCCGGCCATTAAGCCCTTCAGAACAAAAATGATAACGAAGAATAGAACTAAAGCAAACATAATGTATGCAATGTACAAGAAACCATCAAGACCTTCTCCAGTTGCTTTAACTGCATCATCACCATTGGACACTATCATTGCAAGAGATACTACACCAGCAATACTAAGTAACAACGCGACAATTTTTAAAATTTTATGTAAACCCATTATTTGGTATGTATTAAAATTATTTTTTGTTTTTATAATCTACCAACATATCAATTAATGTGATAGAAGCATCCTCCATACTATTTACAATGCTGTCAATTTTCGCAATGATATAGTTATAAAAAATTTGAAGAATAATGGCTACTACTAAACCAAATACTGTAGTCAAAAGCGCCACTTTAATACCCCCAGCCACTAAAGATGGGTTCATATCTCCTGCTGCTTCAATTTTATCAAAAGCGAAGATCATCCCTATTACAGTTCCCATGAAACCAAGCATAGGTGCTAAAGCGATAAACAAGGAAATCCAAGAAACGTTTTTCTCTAACTGTCCCATTTGAACACCTCCATAAGCCACAACAGCCTTTTCGGCAGCATCAATACTTTCATCTGCTCTATCGAGACCTTGATAATATATAGAAGCCACAGGGCCTTTAGTATTTCGGCAAACTTCCTTAGCTGCGTCAATACCACCACTGCTCAAAGCGTCTTCAACATCTTGTGCCAATTTTTGAGTATTCGTAGTTGATAGGTTCAAATAGATAATTCTTTCAATAGCAATTGCTAATCCAAGAATCAAACACAAAAGAACGATTCCCATAAAGCTAGGACCACCTTCGATAAAACGTTGTTTTAAATTTTGATGCCATCCCTCATCTTCTTCACCAGAGGACGCTGCCTCTTCATCTTGAACAAAGGTAATTGTCGCTGCTGTAGTTAGCGATTGAGTTGAGGTTGGCATAGTTTGCGCTGCAGTTGCAGTGAATGTTCCCGCAAAAACTAATGCGGCAATTGCCATAATAGAAAATAATTTTTTCATTGCTATCGACTTAAAGTTTGTTTTTAATTTAAGATTTTAAAGGTATAAAATAATTTAGTTAATCTGCAATAATAAATTTGATGCCTAGTTGTATTTACTGTAATTAAGGTAGTTAACCTGTAAAATTAAGTTGAAAGGTAATTAATATGGGCAAAATACAGCTATTGTTGTTGAATTTTATCATTTTTATCTTGACAAAATTTAAATATTAATAGGCCTATTCATAAATTTCTCACAAATCGGGGGTACTCAAATTTGATATAAAGGTTAAATGTTAAAATCAGCATCTATTGAACTAGAGATAGAATTATAACTGAATAATATGAACTCTAAATAAAGTCAAATATTGCTCTATTTGGTTAGCTATGCTGGTAGTGCTTTATCACCAAACAGCTAGCTCTGTTTACATTATGCTGCCTAAAAATTACTTGAGCAAGCTTGGGCAAACTTTGGGCAGGGTAGATATATTTGCAGAGAGGAAGGGATTCGAACCCTCGATACGTTGCCGTATACACGCTTTCCAAGCGTGCGCCTTAAGCCACTCGGCCACCTCTCTAAAGATTATTATAAATTCCTCTTAAGATTTAAAAGGGATGGCAAAGAACAAAAAAAAAGTCACGATATAAAAGACATTCGAGGATTATTTAATGCATTTCTCCTCGTAATGAGGTTTCAAAAACTGTTTTGAAACTATTAGCTGAAACCTTCTCTCCCAAAAGATACATCAACTTTGCTAGTGCTGCTTCTGTAGTCGCATCTTTAGCCGAAATAACTCCCATTTTTTTAAGTTCAAGGCTGGTTTCATATTGACCCATGGAAACACTTCCCCCATAACATTGTGTGACATTGATAACCGGGATGTCCCTGTCTACTAATTTTTGTAAAGCGGAAATAAACCATGCTTCATTTGTGATGTTACCACTTCCATAAGATTCCAATACCAACCCCTTTATTTGAGGATAATTAAAAAGATAGGTTATTGTTGTCTCATCAAGTCCGGGAAACATCTTTACTAGGAGAACGTTTGATTCCATTTTTTTATGAACCTTTAGTTTCTTCCTTTTATTTACCTCTAATAGGGCATCTTTGTTAACTTTTAAGTGAACTCCGCTTTCAACCAATGCTGGATAGTTTAAGGATGCGAATGCTTCAAAATGTTCCGCATTTATTTTCGTAGTACGGTTGGCACGATACAATTTGTATTCAAAATATAGGCCAACCTCAGTAATTCTAGAGCGGCCATTTTCTTTTAATGCCGCTATTTGAATTGATGTAATTAAGTTCTCTTTCGCATCAGTTCGGAGATCCCCTATCGGTAATTGTGATCCAGTGAAGATAACCGGTTTGGATAAATGCTCTAGCATGAAACTAAGTGCCGAGGCTGTATAAGACATGGTGTCGCTTCCGTGTAAGATTACAAAACCGTCGAACTTAGTATAATTATCTTCAATGATCGAAGCAATATCAATCCAATATTTTGGGTTCATATTCGAACTGTCAATTGGGTTCTCAAAGCTTTGCGTTGAAATATTACAATCCAACAATTTTAACTCTGGAATGTGCTTGAGCAAATCTTTAAAATTAAAATTCTTAAGAGCACCTGTTTCAAAATCTCTGATCATTCCAATGGTACCGCCGGTATATATAAGGAGTATATTTGATTTTTTATTCATATTCTATTATTCAAGCTGAAAATCATCCGTTTATAACTTTATACACCAAAGATATCTTGAG
>JBLHIC010000126.1:0-5594 GCA_047614245.1 Flavobacteriaceae bacterium | reverse complement strand
CGGTTGGATTTGCTCGTAATTCTCTTGGGTAGCGTACTCGTATGCCGTACCGTTCTCTACCTTCAACGGTTTGGGTCAATACCATTCCGCCAACAGCTACTTTTAATACATCCTGTACATCTTGTATAGAAATACCATAACGAGCAATTTTTTCTCGATCAATATCTATTAGCAAATACGGTTTCCCAACAATACGGTCTGCAAAAACTGCTTCTTTTTTGACACCTTCAGCTTGTTTTAGTATGCTCTCTAATTGGACTCCAAAAGCCTCAATTTGTTTTAAATCTTGTCCTTTCACCTTTATACCCATTGGTGCTCGCATACCTGTTTGAAGCATTACCAATCTGGTTTCAATGGGCTGCAATTTGGGCGCAGAAGTTACTCCTGGTAATTTGGTTACCCTTACAATTTCGTTCCAAATATCATCGGGTGAATTAATCTCAGGCCGCCAATTACGGTAAAATTCGCCATCATCATCTGGAATAAGTTGAGATTGTGAAACATGAGTTGTCACTTCGCGTGCTTCTGATTTTTTATCAGAATTGTATCGGGAAGTATTTGGTCGCGATACATCACTCGTACCTCGTGACACCCGACCTGACATTGTTTTTAAACTTTTACTCCCATCGATTGCCAAGCGACCATCTTTTAATTCAAATAAATCATCATCATTCACTTTGTAGCGCTGACGTTCCCCGTTTTCATTCAGCATATATTCAGATTTATACTGAATGATATTCTCATACATCGAGAGCGGTGCGGGATCTAAAGCAGATTCTGTTCTACCTGCCTTACCTACTACAGTTTCAATTTCTGGAATACTAGCTACTGCCATATCTAATTGCTGTAAGACACGTTTGTTTTCGGTCACACCAGCATGAGGCATCGAGGTTGGCATCAATAAAAATGAGCCCTCATTTAAAGAAGGCATAAACTCTTTTCCCGTGTTTTTCATAATGAAAAAACCAGCAATAACAATTAGCGTTGGTACCGACAAGAACAATAGCTTGTTTTCTAAACACCATCTTAAAATGCGTGTATAATAGTTTCTGAATAGCGTAAAAACCCCTAACAATCCAAAACAAATAATACTCACAAATATCAGATTCCAAAAGATACTTTTATCTACTCCTAAAGGTCTCCAATATTCAGCCAATAGAAATACAATTGCTATCGCTGAAATGATAATATTGATGCTATTTTTTGAAAGTGAAAAGTTAAAAGTGAAGAGTGAAAAGCTGAATTCAGATTTTTCAAAATAAATACTCATTAATGACAACATTCCAAAAGCTATCAAAACTAGACCTAACCAATAACCATATAAAACAGCTACTAAACCTAATAGTAACAAAACACTGTTCAAAGCATAATTGAAGCTTTTTTTAATGCTTTTCTTTCTAAATAAATAAGCCGCAAACGGTGGTATTAAAAACAAGGCAACAATTAAAGATGCAGTTAAAGCAAAGGTTTTTGTAAAGGCTAATGGTCTAAATAGTTTTCCTTCTGCACCAATCATAGTAAATACAGGGATAAAACTAATGATGGTGGTCATTACGGCAGTTAGAATTGCACCAGACACTTCCGTAGTAGCATTGTAAACGATTTGATTAATTGATAAACCGTTCGTTCCTTGGGCTGTAGAAATGATATTTTCACTCTTCACTTTTAACCTTTCACCTTCTTCATCCAAATGACGAATAATATTTTCTGAAAGGATGACGCCTACATCCACCATGGTCCCAATTGCAATAGCAATACCAGATAATGCTACAATATTTGCATCTACACCAAACAGTTTCATTGCGATAAAAACCATTAACACGGCAACTGGTAATAATCCTGAAATAAGTACCGAAGCACGAAGATTAAATACCATTAAAATAATTACCAAGATGGTTATTAAAATCTCTAATGATAAGGCTTCGCTGAGTGTGCCTAACGTTTCTTGAATTAGTTCTGATCTATCATAAAAAGGAACAATGGTTATTTGGGAGATTCTTCCATCGCTCAATGTTTTTGAAGGTAATCCCGCGCTTAATTCTTTAATTTTTTCTTTAACGCTGTTAATGACTTCCATCGGATTAGCTCCATATCTTGCCACTACTACAGCGCCCACTACTTCTGCACCTTCTTTGTCCAATATTCCTCTACGTGCTGCGGGACCTAATGAGACTTTTCCAATGTCTTTGATCTTTATTGACGTATAATCTTCCGAAGTGACTACCGCATTTTCTATGTCTGAAATAGACTTGACATAGCCCAAACCACGCACTAAATACTCTGCTTGGTTAATCTCCAATGTTTGCGCTCCAATGTCCTTATTACTCTCTTTTACCGCTTTTACAACCTGCTGCAATCCAATGTTATATTGGCGCATTAATTCTGGATTCACATCTACTTGATATTCCTGAACGTAACCACCAATTGAAGCAACTTCAGACACACCGCTCGCAGCAGACAAGGCATATTTTACGTAGTAATCTTGGATGCTACGTAATTCCTGTAAATCCCAACCTCCAGTTACATTTCCGTTTTCATCACGACCTTCTAAGGTGTACCAAAATATTTGTCCTAATCCTGTAGCATCTGGGCCTAAAGATGGATTAACACCTTCGGGAAGTAAGCCACTTGGTAAAGAGTTGAGTTTTTCCAAAATGCGACTCCTACTCCAATAAAACTCTATGCCTTCTTCAAAAATGATATAGATACTTGAAAAACCAAACATAGAAGAACTACGAATCGTTTTAACTCCGGGAATTCCGAGTAAAGAAGTAGTTAAAGGATAGGTGATTTGGTCTTCAATATCTTGTGGTGAACGACCCTCCCATTTAGTAAATACAATTTGTTGGTTTTCTCCAATATCCGGAATGGCATCTACCGCTACAGGATTACTTGGCAAGAATCCTGTATCCCAGTTAAAGGGCGCATTAACAGTTCCTAATCCTACGAAAAGGACAAGCAGTAGTACTGCTACAAGTTTATTTTCTATTAAAAATTTGATGCTTTTATTTAGCATTATCTATGATTATTAAACAATTAGACACAGGTGTTAGGAAAACACCGAATACAGCAAATTATCCATATAACATTGAAGCTATAGGATAACACAGTCTATTGTTTAAGAATCAAATTAAATAGGTCTCGTCAATCTTGTAGATTTCCCTTATAACGAGAGGTGGTTTATATCTTTCAAAAGAAGACATCTTGATGTCAAAACCTTCAAAAAGGTTGATATAAGTGTAAACAAATGAAGCTATAAATACTTGTTGTTCAAAAGAAATTTTGTCAACTGATAACTGTAATTCGTCTTGACCATCAACTACCAATTGCTCGTCGTTACAGCAATTCTTTTTTGTAATAGCACATCCTTCAGTTGAAGGCTTTTCCATTTCCATTCCACATCCTTTAGCTTTGTGGAATAAGGCAGTTTCAACCAACGTATCTCCACAGAAGTGCATATCTACAGTAAATGACATTGTAGAGAATAACACTACAAAAGCCATTACTAAGGACATTATTTTACGAAATACTTGCTTCATCAGAACTCCAAAGGTATGTTTTTTTAATAACTCTAACTCTTGTTTAACAGAAGTTTACACACAATTATTAATTCATTTAATATTTTTCCTTAATATATTATTCAAGTTTCAGACAGTATTTATAGCATTAGACCCCTCAATTTTAATAATTTCAAAAAAGTCTAGATTCCTTTGTTTAGGCCGTTCAAAATTAGGTAGTTTTCTAGTGTATTCTTTTGTTTGTCTTGTTATCTGCTCATGTATAAAGTTAATCCATTGAACACTTAAGCTTCATAGTTTAACGAAAAACCGAAGCCTAGTAGAGACACGTATCAAAGTTATCAATCACGGCTTTAGCGAAGGTAGCGATCCGCACCAGGGTATTAAAAAGCATATTTTGCAGCATATATAATCTCTAAGCTCCCATCCAAAGCGAATAAAATGTTTAATTAATATAGCTAAATACTAAACATAATTAATAATAATTTAGGATTATCTATGAGGCTATTGTACCTTTGGACTCCATTTAAACAGCGTATTTTTACTCAAAATTTCGGTAGTGGACTGATTAGAAATTTCAGAATTAAAAAAGTAACATGTCTAAATTACCTAAAGAGCATAAATTTATAGATCTTTCAGATTATGGAAGGCCTATAGCACGAATTATAGCCAATTCGCTTAAAGAAACTTCGTATACTCCTATTGATGTTACAATATGGTTTATTATTTCGGGGCTGATAGCAATTATTTGTATCCTATCTGGATATTTCTGGGCGGCTGCATTTTTTTTAATATTTAAATCGATATTGGATGCCGCGGATGGAGAATTAGCAAGATTAAAGAAAACACCTTCGCACACAGGCCGATATCTCGATTCTGTTGCAGATATAATTTTAAATTTGCTTATTTTTATATCACTTTGGTATACTACAGAGACTAGCTTGGTATACTGTCTTTTTGCGTTTTTAGCTATTCAACTGCAAGGCACTTTATATAATTATTACTACGTTATATTGAGAAATAAAGTAAATGGCGATACAACTAGTAGAATTTTTGAATATGATGCACCAGTAGCTTTGAAAGGAGAAAAGCAAAAAAACGTAAACTTACTCTTCGCAGTGTATAAAATCCTTTACGGAATCTTTGATAAAATTATTTACAAACTAGATGCAAACGCCTCCAAAGGTAAGAGATTTCCCAATTTTCTAATGACTGCTTTATCCACATTTGGGCTTGGCTTTCAACTTTTGATAATAAGCTTGATGTTAGTTATGGGCTATAAAGAATATATCATTTCGTTTTTTTTGTGGTACTCTATAATGATAGTTATTTTTATTAGCATTAGAAAATTACTCTAATTATACAAAGACCTAATAGTATTCTAACTGTTTACTTCTTAATAATGGAAACAATAAAAACAGCCGAAATTCTTTAAAAATCTATATTTCCACTTATCAACACTTTTTAAGTATGGAACGATTTCAGATAACTGGAGAGCCGTAGGAGAAATGGACACCATTTTGGGAACAAACGGTCAATCCTTACTATAGATTTAAATTTCATAGCTTAAATAAACAGAGCAGGCCCAACGAATCATTAAAAATGATCGTTAGACCTGCTCGGCTTAATTCCTTACCTTAAAATGCTGGGTCAGGTCTTCCTTTTAAGCGTATTTCAATTTTTTTCTTCTTTGCGGTTAAACGTTTCATTATGTCCATAAGGCTAGTATCCTTAGATTTCTTATAAACCTCATTAATAGCTAATATTAAGCGTTTTGCCTCTCTTGAGGCAACCACTCTATCACTTGTTGACATATGCCTCATCCTTGCCTTCTCAAATTCGATTGCTTCATTTATTAAGTCCATAGGATATTTTTTTTGTTTATTATAATACAAATTTACTTAAACATTACACTATTTGAAAGAATATCGTATTGTTTGTGATTATTTTAATATTGATTAAGTTGATACCTCCGTGTCAGGGAAATGCGATATTTATCCAGGACATTGACCCAAAACAATTAGATCATAATATAAACTCATAAAAAGGTGGGGTTCTTTACTTATTAATTATGTT
>JBLHIC010000125.1:0-5614 GCA_047614245.1 Flavobacteriaceae bacterium | reverse complement strand
GTGGCGTCTCTTCTGCCACTGTTTCTATATCCATGCCACCTTCAGTAGAATACATTATCATATTTTTTCCAGTACCTCGATTTAGGAGGACACTCATATAATACTCTTCCGGCTCACTATCCCCTGGGTAATAGACATCCTCAGCTACTAAAACCTGATTTACTTTTTTACCTTCGGCACTAGTCTGAGGAGTAATAAGCATCATACCAATTATCTCACTTGCAATTTGTTCAACTTGCTCAAGGCTCTTTGCTAATTTAACTCCACCACCTTTTCCTCGTCCACCTGCGTGAACCTGCGCCTTAATTACATGCCATCCGGTTCCAGTATCTTCGGTTAACTTTTTTGCCGCTGCAACAGCTTCAGCAGGAGTTGTAGCTACAATTCCGCGTTGGATTTCAACTCCAAAACTATTAAGTATTTCTTTGCCTTGATATTCGTGTAAATTCATATTAGAAGGGTATAGGTATTAAGATGAGCAAAAATAACAAATGTTCTAGTATTGGACTAATCTTTTTGGTCAGTTCTTCGGAAACAGCTTCAAAGTAAAATAAATTGAAATTTTACAATAATATCATCCCATATTACTTTATTACCTCTTAAATTTATCGCTAAATTTTTTCTATATGAATAATCAAGACCTTTTATCTGTAGTTCAAGAATTTGGAAGCCCTGTTTATGTATATGATGCATCAATAATTGACGCCCAATTCAAACGCTTAACAAGTGCTTTCAAAAAGGTGAAAAATTTGAAAATTAACTATGCAATGAAGTCGCTATCGAACATTTCAGTTCTTAAACTATTAGGTTCTTTAGGAAGTAATATGGATACTGTATCAATACAAGAAGTGAAACTAGCTCTTGAAGCAGGCATCCCAGCCGATAGGATAATTTACACTCCCAACGGAGTATCGATTGAAGAGATTGAAAAGGCTTCAGCTCTTAAGGTGCAAATTAACATTGATAATCTATCTATCTTAGAGGAGTTTGGCACCAAACACCCTAATACCCCTGTTTGCATTCGAATTAATCCTCACGTTATGGCCGGAGGGAATACAAATATCTCAGTAGGACATATTGACAGTAAATTTGGAATTTCAATTCACCAGATGCCACATCTTAAACGAATTGTAGAAAACACTAAGATGAAGATTAATGGGATACATATGCACACTGGAAGCGATATTCTTGATATTGAAGTATTTTTATATGCTTCAGAGATTCTTTTTGAAGCTGCGAGAAACTTTGAAAACCTTGATTTTATTGACTTCGGCAGTGGCTTTAAAGTACCTTATAGAGAGGGTGACATAGAAACCAATATTGAAGAACTCGGTGACAAACTCGGAACTCGCTTCAATCAATTTTGTGAAGAATATGGAAAAGATCTCACCCTAGCATTTGAACCGGGGAAATTTCTAGTGAGCGAATCAGGGAAATTTTTAGTAAAAGTAAATGTTGTTAAGCAAACTACATCTACTGTTTTTGCTCAGATAGATAGTGGTTTTAATCACCTTATTAGACCAATGTTGTATGGGTCACAACACGAGATCGAAAACATCTCCAAACCTGAAGGACGCGAGCGCTATTACAGTGTCGTTGGATATATTTGTGAAACGGATACGTTTGCCAACAATCGGCGCATTTCAGAGATAAGTGAAGGAGATATACTTTCATTTAGTAATGCTGGGGCTTATTGTTTCTCTATGGCCAGTAATTATAATTCGCGTTATCGACCGGCTGAAGTACTTTGGTATAATAATGAAGCGCATTTAATCCGTTCGCGGGAGACCTTTAACGATATCCTAAAGAATCAAATAGCACTAGATATTTAACGAATGATATTTTTATGAAAGATATTGATTTCAACAAAGATTATACACTCGAAAATAAGGTGGTGAGACTCCGCCCATTGATTAAAGAGGATGTTAAAGTATTATCCGACTTCTCAATAAATGAACCTAATTTATGGAAGTATTCCCTAACTCCTGCCGATGGATTAGAAAATTTAAAAAACTATGTAAATCTAGCTCTAGAAGGGCGTAGAAATAAAACCTCATATCCATTTATCGTTTACGACAAAAGAACGAATCAATATGCAGGATGTACTCGCTTTTACGATTTTCAACAACAGCACCAAACAACTCAATTAGGCTATACTTGGTATGGTGAAAATTTTCAAGGTACTGGTTTGAACAAAAATTGTAAATTTCTATTACTACAGTTTGCCTTTGAGGAATTAGGACTTGAACGAGTCGAATTTAGAGCCGATGCTAATAATAATCAAAGTATCGCTGCTATGAAAAGTATTGGATGCAAGGAAGAGGGAATATTAAGACTAAACTGCAGTAGCCCAGTAGGTAGACGAAACAGCATTGTACTAAGCATCCTAAAAATAGAATGGTTTCAGGACGTTAAACAAAAGCTTTTAAAAAAGATAATTGAAAACTAAACTTTTTTCGAAGGTTTAGAATCTTGTCCGTCCTGCTGTTTTTTTGGCGGCATCGGACCTCTTAGATGAATAACCAATCCGTTTAGAAAATTTCGTAAAATTTGATCTCCACATTCAACATATTTTGCATGATTTTCATTTCTAAAAAAAGCTCCTAATTCACTTTTCGAAACCTTAAAATCTACCAACTCACAAATCTTCACAATATCTTCATCACGTAATTTATGCGCAACTCTTAATTTTTTAAATATATCATTATTTGTTAATCCCATAAGTTCGCCAAAGGTACATCATATTTTGAAATAGTTTCAGCTTAAAAAATCTGGCCATCAGAATATCTTTAATCACTTATAGTCAATTTTTAAAATTAATTTCAATAATTTGGTCTTTTTTTCTAAAAGAACTCTATCTTCGCGACTTATAATCATATTTAATATTTAGTAATGAATAAAGGAACAGTAAAATTTTTCAATGACACCAAAGGATTTGGTTTCATCACTGAAGAAGGATCAAACAAAGAGCATTTTGTACACATCTCTGGATTAATCGACGAAATTCGTGAAGGTGATGAAGTAGAATTTGACTTACAAGAAGGTAAAAAAGGATTGAACGCAGTAAACGTAAAAGTTTTATAATATACGCTTTAACTTTTTTAAGATGTAAAGCCTCGATTTTAAATCGAGGCTTTTTTTATGCGCTATAATTTCATTGAGTCATAGCTCTTCGAATCTCTGCCATAGCAATAGCCCAATTTATATCATATTTATATATGCTCTAACGAGCTAATTTCACCTCAATGATTCTACCGGAAATTCTCCATAACGAAGAAATAAAATAGCTCTATAAGAAAAACTTAGTCATATTAGGAGTACGTGCTACCAGTACCATAATGACGAATCATTTAATTTCTAAACTTTCGAAGAGTAAAAAAAAGTTTAGCATCGTAGATAAATATAAAACATAGGTCTAATTCTACCGCAAAAAAACAAGTACCTGTGGCAAACAGGGAAATTGCAGATTACGACATCTTAATAGTCACTACAGGCATTAAAATAGCCTTTGACACATTATTCCATCTAAAAAAAAGGCCTAATCGATCAACTAGACGGCATCTTAACGATAGGTGATTTATATAGTAGGGTTTATCAACAAGGGTGACATCTCCTATTTATTTAAAATCTAATTGTAGAACAATACTTAAATTAAAAAGAGCTAAGCATAACAAATTAGATTCTTTTATTCTACTCCATTTTGATTACTCACATCTCAGAATTCAGAAATAAAAAGAGCTCAAAATATTAAACGCTAATTTTATCCTGTACAAAATAAACAGCTAAAGTAAGCTTGCCGATTTCTTAGCATCTTCAAATTCAACAACCATTTCTTGCACAATTTGCGCTGCAGGTTTAATATCGTGAATAAGACCTGCAATTTGTCCGATTTCAAGTTCCCCATTTTCAAGATCACCTTCAAACATTCCTTTTTTAGCACGTGCTCGCCCAAGTAATTCGATAAGCTGCTCTTTTGTCGGGTTGGTGGTATACAGTTGCATTACTTCCTCGAAAAATTTATTCTTTAGCATTCTTACTGGAGCTAATTCCTTAAATGTAAGCAGTGTATCACCTTCTTTGGCGGCTACTACCATTTCTTTAAATCCTCGATGTGACGAAGCTTCTTCCGAAGCCACAAAGCGACTCCCAACTTGCACACCATCTGCTCCTAAGATCATTGCTGCTAGCATCCCTTTCCCATTAGCAATACCACCGGCTGCTATTAATGGAATGTTTAATTCTTCTTTCACCATAGGTATTAAGGTAAAAGTAGTCGTTTCCTCTCTCCCATTATGCCCGCCCGCTTCGAAACCTTCAGCGACTACAGCATCCACTCCTGCCTCCTGTGCCTTTAATGCGAATTTCACGCTGCTCACCACATGAACGACAGTAATATCGTTTTCTTTAAGTCTAGCTGTATGAATTTTAGGATTTCCTGCGGAAGTAAATACAACTTTAACGCCTTCAGAAATAATTACTTCAATAATCTCTTCAATATTAGGATACAACATGGGTACATTAACCCCGAATGGTTTAGACGTTGCTTTTTTACATTTTATAATATGCTCTCGTAATACCTCAGGATACATTGACCCGGCACCAAGTAAACCTAAGCCACCAGCATTGCTTACAGCACTAGCAAGACGCCAGCCACTATTCCATACCATTCCAGCTTGAATAATCGGATATTGAATATTAAAAAGCCTCGTAATCCTGTTTTCCACTACTCTTTAATCAGTTTGAAGCTATTTGTTCTCGAATCTGATTTTATAGTAGCGAAGTACATACCACTTACTAATTCAGAAAGGTCTACCCAATTATTAACCTTAGATATTTTGGAATTTAATATTTGCTCTCCAATGATATTGTATATAATAAAATCGGCTTGTTCTACTCCTTCTGGGAACGATATATTAATATTAGTTTTTACGGGATTTGGGTAAAGTGCAAATTGCTCAGCTAACAATTGATCTTCAATCCCAAGGATTAATAGATCGTTAAGAGCATCTTCGAAATTTGGAATTCCGTAACCCATTTGATCTGTCGGGTTATTGAATAAATGTGCCGATTCTCTAATAACCTGCATTATCAGACCATTTGGAACTTCAGGTCTGGCTTGCCATAATGAAGCTACTGCACCGGCTATAATAGGAGAACTAAAAGATGTTCCACTGCTTGTAGTTACGTTTCCATTCGAGCTAACGACAGCAGCATCTCGACCTTGAGCCATTACATCTGGCTTAATTCGACCATCAACTGTAGGTCCTATTGAACTAAAGCTTACATAATCTCCACCTGAATCAACTGCACCAATGGTTAACATTCCAGCTGAATCTCCTGGAGTTCCAACAAAACCGAACCCATTACCACCATTACCCGCAGATGTAACTAGGATCATTCCTTTATCAAAAGCGTGATTTGCACCACGCGCGCCAATCGTAGTTTGACCGTCTAAATCTTCATAACTATGATCATAGGCAGAATTGTCATAAGCTTGATACCCTAAGGATGTATTTACCACGTCAACACCTAAACTATCAGCACGCTCTAATGCCTCAACCCACCATGCTTCTTCAACAGGGTTTTCGGTAGGACCATATTCTGTTCTAAAAAG
>JBLHIC010000124.1:0-5715 GCA_047614245.1 Flavobacteriaceae bacterium | reverse complement strand
TGTTTCGTAGATAGGGTTAGTGTCAATAAATTTCTCGGCGCTATTGATAAGCTTAAGAAAAAATATAAAAAAATAGGGTTTAACATGGCTACAACGGGTCCTTGGCCTCCTTTTAGTTTCACCTCAATTAAAGAAAAGTAATGCAGGAAAATGTAATAAATCAATCAAAAGATATCACCATTGTAGAAATATTAGATAGAGTATTAAACAAAGGAGTTGTTATTACTGGGGATATTGTAATATCGGTTGCTGATATCGATCTTGTTTATGTTGGCTTGAAATTATTGGTTTCCTCCGTAGAAACCATGCAAGAAAAGCGTCTGACCATTGTAAAACCAGATCAGAAATAAAAATGATTATATAATGAAAAAAAAAATTTATGCCATAATAGCTACAAACCATAATCCTAAAAAAATAAAGGATTTAACGGACACTATTAAAGGTATAATGGGTTCTGATCTATATATTCTTTCCGTGAATGATATCGCTATAGTTGCGAGTGATATCCCCTCTGCAGAACAAATATCAGAAAAGGAATTAGCTCTTGACTTTTCGCGGGTTATTGAAGAGTTATCGCAACATGTAACACTATTACCTGTTAGATTTGGTACCTTTATAAAGTCAAATGAAATTATAAATCAGTTATTAATCAACCACTATGACTCCTTCCTTACCAATCTTCAAAAAGTAGAAAACAAATGTGAATTTGGTCTGAAAGTATTATACAATTGCAATAAGTTTAGTGCGATAAAAAAATTAAAAATAGTAGCGGAAGAGGATGAACTCAGCAAATACTTTTCAACAAATACCATTCACACCAATTATTTATTTGAAAAGATAAAAAAGAACAAACAAGAAGATACTTTATCTAAATATGTTGAACAATTAATAGAAGATATTGGTCAGCACTTAACGCAAATCAATCCTGACTCTAAATTCAAAAAAATAATCACTAATAAAATTCTTATTGACGCGGTTTTTTTAGTTAAAAAAAACAAAAAAGATGAATTCATTCAAGCTATTTGCGCATTTAATGAACAACACGACGATTTACAATTCCTACTTACTGGACCCTGGCCTCCTTATAGTTTTGTTGACATCGTAATAAAATAATTTTTACACAAAATATAAAGAAAACGTAAAATGAGTAAAATTTTAGGGATAGATTTAGGAACCACAAATTCCTGTATGGCTATTATAGAAGGGAACGAACCGACTGTTATTCTAAACAACGAGGGATTCAGCACAACGCCTTCCGTTGTATCATTTACTTTAGGTGGTGAACGTAAAGTTGGAGCTTCGGCAAGACGACAGGCCATAGCAAACCCAGAAAATACAGTCTCTTCCATTAAACGTTTCATGGGTGAATCCTATGACATTGTTGAGCAGGAAATTAACCGAATTCCGTATCTAGTTTCCAGAGGAGAAAATAATACTCCTCACATATCAATTTCTGGAGAGCTGTATTCACCACAAGAAATTTCGGCCATGATTTTACAACAAATGAAAAAAACAGCCGAAGATTATCTTGGTCATGAAATTAAAGAGGCTATAATTACAGTGCCTGCATATTTCAGTGATTCACAGCGTAAAGCCACAAAAGATGCCGGAGAGATTGCAGGATTAACAGTCAGGCGTATCATTAACGAACCCACAGCAGCTGCATTAGCCTATGGCCTCGATAAAAGGCATTCAGATATTAAAGTGGCCGTTTTTGATCTAGGTGGAGGAACTTTTGACATCTCTATACTAAGCTTAGGAAACGGTGTTTTCGAAGTAAAGTCAACCAACGGAAATACACATCTTGGTGGTGACGATTTTGATCATATTATTATCGATTGGCTTGCTGATCAATTCCAAAAAGAACAAGGTGTGACTCTTTTTCGTGACCCAATAACTCTTCAAAGATTAAAAGAAGCAGCTGAGAAAGCAAAGATTGAGTTGTCAAATTCGCTTGAAACAAATATTAACCTTCCATATATTATGACTGTTAATGGCATTTCTAAACACCTGGTAAAAACACTTACCCGCGAAAAATTTGAACAACTAACTGATAGCTTGATACAGTCAACTATTATGCCTTGTAAATTGGCACTTAAAAATGCTCGATTAGAGGTTTCCGATTTAGATGAAATCATATTAGTTGGTGGTTCAACCCGAATTCCTGCTGTTCAAAAAATGGTGCGTGCTTTTTTTGGAAAAGAACCTTCAAAAGAGGTAAATCCAGATCAAGTTGTGGCTATTGGTGCGGCCATTCTTGGTGGAGTCCTTTCTGGAGAGGTAAAAGATGCACTTTTACTTGATATTACACCCCTTTCATTGGGTATTGAAACCCGAGGTGGAGTAATGACCAGACTCATCGAAGCAAACACGACTATTCCAACACGCCAGTCCGAAATCTTCTCTACTGCAGAAGACGGTCAATCTTCAGTAGAAATTCGTGTTTTACAGGGAGAAAGACCAATGGCAGACCATAATAAAAGTATTGGTAAATTTCACTTTGATGAAATCCCTATTTTACCTCGAGGTATACCCAAGATAGAAGTAACTTTTGACATCGATGCCAATGGAATTTTACAGGTGACCGCAATAGATCAATTGACAGAAAAATCCCAACAAATAAGACTTGAAGCTTCCTCTGGTCTTTCCGAAGAAGAAATTTGTAGAATAAAAGATAAAGCCAAGCAGCATGCCTTTGAAGACCAGGAGATGAAAGAAAAGGCAGAACAAAATAACAAAGTAGACCTGCAAATTTTCCAGACTGAAAAACAATTAAAGAAATTTGGAAGCACAATACCCGTAGAGAAAAAAAATGCCATTGAAAAAGCTCTCGGTGAGCTAATATTAGTGAATTCGGAGCAAAATTTTAAAGATATAGATGAGGCTATGTTTACATTAAGTGCAGCATGTAAAGAAGCTGAAGAAAAATCAGATAGAGATGATTTAATTGAAAGCGCATTGAACAATTAATCTAAAACATAATTAGGTCCTAGTAAAAATAATCCCTTTTTGTAAGCTCAAAAAATGAACTTATTGCGGTTATTGAAGTATTTGAATCACAGAATTATTCATTAAAACCGATGCATAATAAATGTTGACCTACTAATATCTTTATTGACTTAGTGTGAACATAATAATATATAGATATGAACGAAGATAAGATACTATTGAATTCAATCCCGATGGATGAAATTGAAGATGCAATTGATAAAATTAAAACAACAGAAAACTCTCGAATCAATGCTACTCCAGACAATGCGCATGAAGGTCTTACACAGCTTGTAATGACAATAATTGAACTGCTACGTAAACTGATTGAAAAACAAGCCATCAGAAGGGTCGAATCAGGATCGTTGTCCGAGGATGAAATTGAACGATTGGGCGAAACACTAATGAAGTTAGAAATGAAAATGGAAGAATTAAAAGAAATTTTTAATCTTACGGATGAAGATTTAAATATTAATCTTGGCCCGCTAGGAGGCTTGATGTAACATCTTAAACTTTAGAATAATAAAAATGAGAAACTTAATTTATATTCCCATCATTCATTCAAGTGCTGATATGGGATCTATGGCGGCAGAACTAACCCAAAAAAGCATTAATGAGTTTGGGGAAAAATTTTGGAAAACACATATAGATACTGTTACTAAATACTGGGAAGTAATAAACCTATATTGTGATGCCATAGATTTTGATGATAAACCTGTAAAAATATATCAGGACGGAATGGTAACAGATGGAGGTATCGCCCTTAAAATAATGGAAGATAGCGTTAAAGCAGGAAGTAAGAATTATGAAATTATTTCTAAGTTGGTAAATCGTGGCGCTGTTATCGTAAAAACTGAAGATCTCTCAATGGTTAAAAAGGAACTAGATATGCTAAAATCGATACCCTCTTCGGGAACATTGCTGATGAAAATAATCAAAATTATTAAATTTAAAATTAGCCGACATAAGCTATTAGTGCAAAGAGATAAGTTTATAACAGAAAGTATAGACAAAACACTAATACATAATGAAACAGGTATCATTTTTGTTGGGGCCTATCATCGCGTATTAGATAAACTACCCAAAGATATAGTAGTAACAGAAGTGAAGGAAGTTAATAAAGTAAGAGAGTACCAAAAACTCTTACCTTTTCATGCAAAGAAAAAGGAACGTTTTAAAGAACTAACTCAATACCTTAAAAACCAAGTAGTTTATGAGCGATAGTAACGGACAGCTAAATTAATTAAAAGAGCTCGCATGAAAGTTTACTTTTGATTCGTAAAAAATAGATGTTCTAGGGAAACAGAATAGACGACCCTGCTCGAAATAAAATAAGCATTCAAATTATTAGTTATACTTGCCAATTCTGTATTCAATAAAAAATTCGTTATCTGTTGCACTAACAGTTACCTTATTGTTTACATCCCATTCTCTTTAATATTTCAACCATTAAGTAAACAATCATAGTTTCAAAATTCTTAATCATATACAATTGAGAAGAATTCATTTAAAAATTTCTATTAATTTATTCTAAGCCTCGTCATTTAGTTTTACTAGGGTTTTTAATCCTTTTCTATAAGTTTTTTTTCATTAGGTTTCATCTGGTACGGCAGCGTAAAGTAGAATACAGACCCTTTTCCTTCTTCACTTTCCGTCCAAATTTCACCACCAAGCAGCTCGACATATGCTTTAGAAATCGACAAACCTAAACCTGCTCCCTGATATGCCATTTTACCGGAGATATCCGCTTGTATAAAGCGCTCAAATATTGGTTTTTGTCTGTCTTTAGGGATTCCAATCCCCGTATCTTTTACGTAAAACTCCAGTTTTGAACACTCCTTTTCTGTTCTTAACCGACACCCTAATTCTATTGTTCCTTCTTTCGTAAATTTAACTGCATTTTTAATCAAATTGGTAAGAATACCATAAATTTTCTCGCGATCTGATTGAATATAAGCCTCTTTTCCTTCTAAGAAACTTTTAACTAAAAAACGGATTCCTTTTCCTTCAATCTCAAGTTTAAAAAAGGAATGAATGAAGCCAATTTGCTCATTAATATCCGTTTCCTGTATATTTACTTCCATTAGCCCAGATTCTATTTTAGAAATACTTACAATATCATTTAAAATATTAAGCATGCGCTGACCGCTCTTTTCAATAATATTAATATACTCACGCTGTGTTTCTCCTGTTAAATCAGGTTCTTTCAATAATTCAGAAAAACCAAGTATGCCATTCATAGGTGTACGTATCTCATGGGACATATTAGATAAGAAAGCTGATTTTAACCGATCTGATTCTTCGGCCTGTTCTTTGGCTATGAACAACTCTTCTGCATGTTTTCTCTTTTCTTCGAATTGAAATAACAGCTCTTTGTTAGCAATAATTAACTTTTTGCTTTTTTCATCGGTCATATCTCTTGCAGCGGCAAACACACCTAAAACAGTCCCTTTATCATCTTTATAAATGGATGCGTTGTATAATACATCGATTAATTTTCCATTTTTGTGGCAAACCGTAAGTGGATAATTGGCAACAAATCCTTTTTCAAAAACCTGCTTATACCCTTTCCGGGCTTTATCTGGTTCGGTAAAGTAATCAGAGAAATCAGTGCCAATTAATTTATCTCTAGACACTCCAGTTACTTCTATCGATGCATTATTTACATCGGTGATTTTCCCTTCAGGAGAAATAGTAACAAGCGGATCAAGTGATGCTTCAATTAGA
>JBLHIC010000123.1:0-5743 GCA_047614245.1 Flavobacteriaceae bacterium | reverse complement strand
CAATTTCCAATGCAACAACTAAAAATTTGGACCGTTCTGATTATGCCAATACTATAACTGCTAACGATCTTAAGACGCACCTTTATATTTATGCTGGTGATGCTATGGAAGGGAGAATGACAGGAACTAAAGGGCAAAAAATGGCAGCTGAATACCTTCGGAATTTTTATCAAAATCAAGAAATTGACTCCCCAATTGAAGACAATAATTACTACCAAACTATCCCTGCAAGTTATTTTAAAGGGCGAAGTGATGAGGATTCTGAAAACGTAGTTGCTTACATCAAAGGCTCTGAAAAACCTGATGAATTAATTATCCTCTCCGCGCATTTAGATCATGTAGGTACAGACGACGATGGAAACGTATTTAACGGCGCCGACGATGATGGAAGCGGAACTGTAGCGCTATTAGAAATTGCCGAAGCTTTTCAAAAAGCCGTTAAGGATGGAAATGGCCCTAAGCGCTCTATTTTATTTCTTCACGTAACAGGGGAAGAAATTGGGTTGTTTGGTTCAAAATATTATACCGAAAATCCACTCTTTCCGCTGGAAAATACAGTTTGCAACCTAAATACTGACATGATAGGACGAATTGATCCAGATAAAGCGGACAATCCAAATTATATTTATTTGATTGGAAGTGATAAACTAAGCCAGGAATTACACGATGTTTCTGAAGAAGTTAATAAAACCTATACTAACTTGGAATTGGACTATACATTCAATGATGATAACGATCCAAACCGTTTTTACTACAGAAGTGACCATTACAACTTTGCAAAAAATAACATCCCCGTAATTTTCTATTTTAATGGTGTACATGCCGATTATCATAAAATGACCGATACGCCAGATAAAATCGAATATGAACTAATGGAAACTCGAACGAGGTTAATCTTCCAAACTGCTTGGGAAATAGCTAATAGAGAAGGTCGTATTATAGCTGATAAGTTATAATCGTGAGCCTTTAACTAGTAATGATTCTATCAAAGTTGATCTAATTGTTAGGTTTCTGAAGTAAACATCTTCATTATAATAAAGGAATGTGCAAAGGTAATGGCTCCTAAAAAAGCGAAGAACAGCGCCAAAAATAAATCTGCATTGTTCCGAACTACATAGAATAATGCGAAAATTGCTGTTACTGAAATAAGCCATATAATAGACGATGATCTTAAATACAGTTTGAACGATCGGAAACTTCTTTCACCGTATAAATAAGTGAGCTGTTCGAGTATGGATGGGATACTATGCCAAAAGATAAAGTAGATTGCAAATGCCCAGAGCAGTGTTGCGAACTTGAATACGATCGCAAAGACCAATAAAAGAAATAATTCAAAAAACAGATCGTTCACGGTTAATCTTCGTTTGGCAAGTAAAAAGAAGAGCAAGGCCGAAAAAACAATACCGGAGCCTAATAAGCCATATTCATACCAGGTTTCTGGGATGTTTTGTCTCGTCAGATTAGCGATAATTTCACTCGTCTGAATCGAATTCAGTTGAAATAAGAGGAACAAAATCGTCAACCCATAAAACAGGTAGGTACTCTTTTTTAGGAAGGTACTTCCAAACATCCTATCACTCCAATGTTGTTCTCCGAAGTGATAGCCACTAAAAATAACAAATAAAGCTAATGCGAGTTCAGGCAATTTATAAAACAGTAGCGCAGCAAGAAAAACGGTGAGAACATAACTTCCAATCAAAACGAACGCATTTTTTAACCCTCGAGAACCGTTCATTTTGTGAATAATAGCCAAATCATTGCTTCCATGTAAAATTCCTACAGAAAAAATAAGACATAAAGCCAAGACCTGCTGTGATGGATCAGAAAAATAATTTGAGAGCCACAAGCTCAGAAGTGTAATAAATATGGCTGTTTTCTTAAAATTCATACCGTAAAGTTATATTGTTAATAAATATTTAAGGTAATATCTAGGAATCATTTAATTTATTTTGTTTAACTTCGTGTAAATTTAATTAAACAAGAAAACAAATGCAAACATTATCAAACTTCATTTCGCTAGTCCCAAAACTTGCTCCCGACGATTACGTTGGATTTACCTTTTTTGTAGGTTGTATGGCCATGATGGCAGCAGCAGTCTTTTTCTTTTTCTCGATGAACGACTTTGACAAAAAATGGAAGACCTCTATCCTAGTATCAGGATTAATTACATTTATTGCCGCAGTTCATTACTGGTACATGAGAGACTACTGGGCTGTAAACGCCGAGTCGCCTACATTCTTTCGCTATGTAGACTGGATTTTAACCGTTCCATTAATGTGTGTAGAGTTTTACCTCATACTTAAAGTGGCCGGAGCGAAAAAATCGCTTATGTGGAGATTAATTTTACTATCGGTGATCATGCTAGTAACAGGATACATCGGAGAAGGTGTTGATCCAGACAATGCCCAAATTTGGGGATTGGTATCAGGTATTGCGTACTTTGGAATTGTATACGAAATCTGGCTAGGTGGCGCAGCAAAACTTGCCAAGAAGGCGGGTGGATCAATTCAAAGCGCTCACAAGATCTTATGTTGGTTTGTATTAGTTGGATGGGCTATTTACCCAATCGGTTATATGGCTGGCACCCCAGGGTGGTATGAAGGCATTTTCGGAGGCTTGAGTATGGACGTGTTTTACAACATCGCCGATGCTATTAACAAAATCGGATTTGGACTAGTGATTTACAATCTAGCCGTTCAGCAAAGAGCAGCTTCGGCAGCATAACAAAGTTTATAATTAGTAAAAAGCCCCTCTATTGAGGGGTTTTTTTTATTCATAAAACTGAAATCCATTATACTTTATAATGAACTACCTCGAGGCAGAGCCATCAAGGTATCAGAGACAAGACAAGATTGCTATAAGAAACAAAACTCTTTTTTATCCTGACTCTTTGTTCTAAAAATCTTGAATTAGTAGGCTATGCCGGAATCTCACAGATTCTAACGATCAAATCTTCAGAGGCCATATCCTACCGGCAGGCAGGCCAGGCTCACTTCGTCAAGCTTAGCACAAGCTTCTCGCCCGACAGGTGATTTTCAATTTCTATGCACAAAAAAAGCTCCTCATTTCTGAGAAGCTTTAATTCTGGGTGGAAGACCGGGCTCGAACCGGCGACCCTCGGTACCACAAACCGATGCTCTAACCAACTGAGCTACAACCACCATTTGGACATTTTAAGGACCTAGGTCCTCCCAAGCCGCAAATTGTGTAGTTTAGGAGGCTGCAAATATAATTCAATTCTAATGGTTGGGCAATACAATTATTGAAGAAATTTTAATCTCTTTTTATATATAAGTACTTCGCTAATTGGAATAAAACCACTGGAACATGTTATAGGCTTTCAAATATAGAATATAGACTAAATCAGATCGTATAAAGAATTAACCGCAACAAAACGCTCTACATTAAAACCTTCGCCATGCTCGGTTCCAATTAATCTTCCCAAATCTTGTGCCCGATACGTTATACTATCTCTAAAATTTTCTGATGATATTGGTGTTTCAGGCTCATTTGTTCCTTGTTTATGAAACTGACTGCCGTAGGCGAATACCGCATCTAATTTCGTAGGTAAAAAACCAGTGACATCTACAACAAAATCGGGGGTGATATTCTTCCATTGAATATAATGATACACGTGTTTTGGACGCCAAGATTTTTGATTTTCACCTTTAGATATTGTTTCAATTTTGGGTAATCCACTCAAGAAACAGGCGTCACTGGCGAGTTTACTTCCCTTTCCATGGTCAATATGCCGATCATCAATAGCATTGCACAGCACAATTTCAGGCTGATACTTTCTAATAATCTTAATAATTTCTAACTGTGAGGCCTTGCTATTTGTAAAAAAACCATCTGGCAACCCTAAGTTGTAACGCATGCTAAGCCCCAGAATTTTTGCAGATTCCTCCGCTTCAGCACTCCGTATCTTCGCACTCCCTCGGGTTCCTAATTCCCCTCTAGTTAAATCGAGAACACCAACAATTTTTCCATTACTAATTTCTTTGGCAATGGTTGCTCCACAACCCAATTCGATGTCATCTGGGTGCGCTCCTATGGCTAAAATATCTAATTTCATAATTTTAAATTCTTTCTTCAATCCCAAAAGTATTAAACGGAACTCTAGCCATTAATACAGGTGATTTTAATTTTTAGACAGCATTTTGTCTTTCTATTAATTTTATGACAACTCCAACTGCTGCTTCGTTACTACCTCAAATGCCTGCTCTAAATCGGCTATTATATCTTCCTTTTCTTCAATTCCAACGGAAAACCGCAACAAGCCATCTGCTATACCCTGACGCTTTCGTTCTTCAGGAGAGAGCAATGCGTGAGAGGTTTTTGCCGCAGACAATATAGTTGACTCCACTCCCGCCAAACTCATAGATTGTTTTATCAGTTTCAAAGATCTCATAAAGGCTTCAGCATCCACAGATTGCTGCAATTCGAAAGAAAGCATCCCAGTATACCCTCGCATCTGTTTCTTGGCAATCTTATGATCGGGATGACTCTTTAAACCTGGGTAGTACACACGTTCCACTAAATCATGCTTGTCGAGCCATTTCGCCAATTTCATGGCATTTTTATTTTGAGCTTTCACGCGCAGTGCCATGGTCTTGATACTCCGTTCCAGTAACCAAACAGTATAGTCACTCAAGCTTCCGCCAATATTCTTTGCTAGATTCCATATCTGGTGAATATGCTTCTCAGAAGCAGCGACAGCACCTGCACAAATATCACTGTGCCCACCCATATATTTTGTAGCGCTATGAATCATAATATCCATTCCAAAATCTGCTGGGTTTTGATTCACCGGCGAAGCGAATGTATTATCGATCATAGTTATAATACCTCGGTCTTTAGCGATTCGAGAGATCATTTCAAGATCTGTTATTAACATCAACGGATTTGAAGGAGTTTCAATATAAAGAACTTTAGTGTTTTCTTTGATTACTGAAGTGAAATGTGCCTCAGTAAAACCTTCAGCAAAAGAATATTCAATTCCCCATTTATCAAACTCTTCTACTACAAAATTATAGGTCCCCCCATACAATGTATTGGGAAGCACCACGTGATCACCTTTGTGCAAGAATGCAAGCATAGTGTGACTTACAGCTGCCATTCCGCTTCCAAAAATAAGTCCGGCTTCACATTTTTCCAAGGCCGCAATCTTTTTACCTAAAGCCTCTTGATTAGGAGTATTGAAATAACGCGGATATCGTTTTATTTCTACATCCTCATAGGCATAAGATGTCGACATATAAAGTGGTGATATAGCTCCTTTAAATTGCTCATCATTTATTTCTCCAACATGGGTACATATAGTATTGATTCCTATTTTCTTAGTTTTCATTTTTTTACGCATTTTTGGCTGCTCTAATTTATAAATTCCTTTTAAGGTTTGCTATCTTTATCCGATGAAACTTTTACTGACAAATATAAAAGAATTGCTCCAAGTTCGCGAAACTGCACCAGAGTTGGTTAGTGGTATTGAAATGAAGGAGCTACCAACTATTAAAAATGCTTGGTTGCTATTGGAAGATGGATTGATTCATAGCTTCGGAAAGATGAAAGATGTCGAAGAACTTTCCGAAGTAAAAACAATAGACTGTACAGGGAAAATTGTTTTACCAACCTGGTGTGATTCCCATACCCACCTTGTATATGCTGGAAACCGAGAGCAAGAATTTGTTGATAGAATCAATGGCCATACTTATCAAGAAATCGCTGAAAGTGGTGGTGGAAT
>JBLHIC010000122.1:0-5813 GCA_047614245.1 Flavobacteriaceae bacterium | reverse complement strand
GGAAAACTCCAATAAATTCTTCAGAATTTATTAGTTCAATTATGTTGTTATTGTACAAGAAATTTTGTCCAGAACCTCCTGCTCCATGAAAAAAGAACACAATTGGATAAGATAATGAACTGTTTAAGTTTTGTGGTGTTTTTACATACACTAATCTTGGAACAGAATTTCCGTCAATTGTTTGATTAATCGTCACTTCATTTGTTCCACCTATTAAATTTAAAATATCTGGTATATCTGTTGCCTTGTCGTCTTTGTTACAGCTTTGAATTAAGGAAATACAAAAAGCTATGATAATTATTTTTTTCATTTTATGTCCTTTTTTTTTGTGTTACAACGGTTACAATAAAAAGCATGACTGTCCCAAAGGACGGGCATGATTTTTATTGAGTGTTAGCCATCTGTTCATTTCTTCTTTGATCTCTTAGTCGAATATTTGTCTTTCTTTTCAGTTGGATCCCTTCCCACATTATTCCTGATCCTCCGAAGTGCCAGCATCCAAAAGTCTGGCAAGTTGCTCTCCAAAATCGATTAAGGCAATTGTCTCGTCTGTTCTTGCCAACTTAACTTTATCAAATATTAATAGCGCCTCACCGTTACTTTCCAAATGATAGATATGGTGATTTTCCATAAAGCGAACAATTTCTTCCGTGAAAAATGACCGAATTCTTTTTTCATTTTTTCCTAGCATCAGGAATTTTTTAGAGAAATCGGGGTACATTTTAAAGTCAATATCTTTATAGCCAGAAAAGGCCATTACCCGGTCGAATAATTTTTCGAACACACCTTCTTTCTCCAAGGAGAATATCGGTATCGCTTTATTCAATTTAAGAACCATAACGGACACTGAAAAAACTTCAGCATTAAAAGCGGCTCCTTCACTAAAGGTAACCTCTGCAATTTCCCAGTTTACATTTAGGTTGTCATAGGCTCCGGATAAGCAATTGTCTTTTCTCTCAATTGCCTTTTTTTCAAAGAAGTGAAAATTCCTGAGATAGGAAGTATTCCATTCAACCTGGCCCGTATAATGGTAGTATTTCTCATTTGCGAGGCTTTCAAGCCTCACTTGCCGGGGAGATAATTTAGTGGGAATTTTGTTTAAGGATATTTTCAAAGCCCTGTTATGGGTGGAAGTAGATATATGTGCATCCAATCCCGTAATAACCGCATTTCCACCAGTATCTTTTTGCCTTTTCAAAAAATCGATCAAGTACTCCATAAAAGTCATGCCTACCAGCCTGGTATTGCTTAGGTCAATCGTAACATCAGTTCCTTTTGGGATCTTTTTGATGATTTTGCTAATTCCAGGAATTGATAGAAAACTAGCTACGCCATCTACTTGCAAATTAAAGTGGCCATCTTTTGTCTTCGATAATTTTGTTTTGTTTGAATACATCTGCTTAAAAAATGCGCCCACTGATATTCTTGCCAATAAGATATGTAACATCAAAGCAAATAAGCTTCCTGCAAGTATCCCCCATAGTAAATCGGAATATAGTGTGATACCAATGGTTACCAACATGATTAGAATTTGCTCCATTCCCAGCTGGTATGTTTTCTTAAAAACGGATGGTGCTGCCAATCTGAACCCTATATACACTAGTATTGCAGCTAGAGCGGCCACTGGTATCTTTTGTATTACAGGTGTAAGCACAAAAAGGAAAACAATAATCAGCAGGCCATGATAAAAATTGGACCATTTGGTCATGGCATTGTTATTTACATTAACAGTACTTCGTACAATAACTGTAATAATTGGCAGCCCACCTATTGCGCCTGATAGCGCTGTTGCCAGGCCCACCCCGATAAGGTCCTTGTTCAGATTAGTCTTGCGTTTATACGGGTCCAATTTGTCAACGGCTTTTGCCATTGCCAGTGTTTGTATCGAAGCAATTAAAGCAATGGATAACACCGCTAACCAAAATTTAAAATCTGCTATCCTGCTGAAATTGGGATATACTATGGCATCAATCAATTTGTCGGGAAGTTCTATCAAATAATCAGGGCCAATGGGGTAGCTCTTTCCAAACATATTAATGCTATGTGCCTCTGAGAAATTAAATGCATAAGCTGCGATAATTGCAATGGCTAGTACCCACAAAGAGGCTGGGAAATAGTTGAACAATCGGGACTGAATTTTTGGAATAATAACTAATAGTATAATACCAAGAATAGATATTCCGAATATTACTGGATGAATATTCGGGATTTGTACAAGGATTTCTTTTAGCAGCTCTATCGTGGTTCTTCCTTCGGGGCTTGTACCCATTGCCACATGTATTTGGGTGGAAAAGATAATAATGCCTATGGCTACCATTATGCCCTGAATAACTGAAGATGGTATTATCTCGGCTACTCGACCTAATTTCAATAGGCCTAATAATACTTGTATTAAACCGGCAATACATATAGCTGCCAATATATAATTCAGCGTTTGGCCGGACCCATCATTGAGTGAATAAGCTGCAGATAGGAGTACAGCAATAAGTCCTGCAGCCGGTCCATTGATGGCAAGATGGCTTCCCCTGAAAAGGGTTGCAACAATACCACCGATTATAGCTGATATTAATCCTGAAATGGGTGGAAAACCAGAAGCGGATGCCACTCCCAAGCCCAGTGGTAGTGACACTAAGGAAACACTTATGGCAGCTAAGAAATCCTGCCGCCAATGTGAAATGATTCCTTTCAAGCCTATTCGAGGCATTTTATGTAGACTCATTGGGTGGTGTAGTTTTAATGATGGCTAACGTCGGTCTTGTATAACGCACGTTGCGTCTTTTTTTTACTAAGTTAATTAAATTTACTGCATTTCCCGCTTGCGTATTTTTTCAGATAGGACAAATCTAGCAATATGGGTTATACTTTGTTGTGCATAGTTTTAAGATATTAACTTGATTTATAGTTTTATGAACTTCTTAATTATATTCTCATTATCAATTTCAATAGTTAAAAAATAAATTCCTGCACCTAGCATTGATACATCAATGTCTTTCTCATACTTGAAGTTCATAATTTTCTTACCACTCAAATCATAAACTATAATATTATTTGGCTTAGAATTATTCAGTAATTTGATGTTCATTTCAGTTTTGACCGGATTCGGTGTGATAGTAAACGACTTCTTTTGATGGTCGGATATTCCGAGGATATTATTTCCTGTAATTGTTATGTAATAATTCAAATTTTCACGATTTAAATCTACTGTTGTTTGATATTCATTTTGTTCCCCGACACAACTAGGGTATGGAGATTTGAACCAAGAAAAATCATTGCTGCTCGAGGTGCCCCCGAAAAATACGTTTTGATTTTGAAATGCTAAACTTGTCTCTACAAGGATTATCTCCACATTATTAGGAACAATGATTTCAGTAGGGAAGTCGAATGTAAAAATTGTATTGTTTGTAAACGATGGGATGTCTATTAAATCACTTGAGCCCAAAAGGGTAGCATTTCCAAAACTTACGGGGAAATCTTGATCGATTGAATAAACATTGACTGTGATCCCATCCCCAAGTGCACCGTTAGATCCTTCAATTGCAAATGACCCTGAGGTAATTGTATATTCTCCAGTAATCCCAAAATCTTCCAGTACAAATACTCTCGCCCAATTTACGCCTCCGCCGCTACATGTAAAATTTGAATTTTGATCTATTATGTTATTGCCAATATTGTGGTTTAAGATTATATTTTGGGCATGACAATAGGTAGATAAGATTAGAATTGATAATAAGGTGATTTTTTTCATTATAGTTTTTTTATTTACAGTTTTGATATTCATCGTTAATTGTGCACAACGGTAGTGTATAAGACTAGTTACGTTGATTAAGCACCTAATTTAGAAAATAATAACCGAATAGAAAATCCGCGAGGATTTTCGAAAGTAGGCGAGGACTAGCCATTAATTTTATACGGTGTTGTGGTGCGTTTTTATTCATTCCGTAATTTACTTATAGCATTCAATACACTTTGTTTATCTTTTTCCAAATCCTCTGCAACGCTTCTAAAAAACATCTGTCTATCTTTGGGATAATTCAGTTCAAAATCTACTGGAATTCCGATGTTTTCATAATATTTATCATTATTATCTGTATAAATTTCGTTTGACAGTGAAAAATACCATCCGTTAGGCAATGTTTTTTCTAAAGCATCGGATATTGCTCCATTAGTATGAGAGCCGATACGTTTTAATTGCTTTAATTCCATTGAACTCAAAGCCATCATATCGGTTGCACTTGCAGATTGTTGGGAAGTCAGCAAATAGACTGGTTTTGTATATGGATTTTTGGCAGGTTTTAAATATATAGGTGTTTTCTTCGTAAAGTCATTATTATGTCTTGCTTTTTTCAAAGCAATTTGTTTTCTATCCGTATTAAAGTACCTTAAGATTTCCAATGATACTACATCTTGTCCACCACCATTAAAACGAACATCAATAATTATATATTTGGTTTTTTTAAGGTCGAACATTATCATGTCCATAACGTTTTTTATTCCAGCGACTTCTTTCGAAATCTGTTGCTCATAACTCAAGTTATTGAACGCATCCATATATGTGTTAACAAAACCATTTTCTTTAACCAAACTATCGTTCAAACTTAAATCCGCATACAAAAACATTGCTTTAATTTGAATAAAACCAATATTATTTTCCATTTTCCCCCAATTGATGATCCAAGAATCTTTAGTTAAATTTTCTTTTAGATAGTAATCTGCAACAAGCCCAGCAACTTCAAAATCTCCATACCATTTGAATTTTTCACTATCTTCATCTTGAATATTAAGTTGTTCTGCTTTTTCATAAACTTCATCTGTTGGTTCAATAGAACCGTGATTATCTTTTAAACTGTCAATCATTTCTTGAATAATTAAGTATAATTCAACTTCCGTTGTGTTGGAGTTGATTTTCCCTTTTGCAGTTTTATAAAGACTATTCCAATTTATTTTGTTTATTTCAAAAAATGTGTAGTGTTCTTTGTAAGTATCAGCAAATACTTCAAAGTTGTACAAAGGGTCATTGGTGTCATTTTTATTTTTCTGACACAAATCAGGGAATTCGTTTGTTCTCGTATAGTAATAAAAACTATATCCACTTTTTACTGTTAGAGTATCATTTTTTAATACGATAGAATTTTTAACTTTGGAAATATCGCCTTGTTTTGAAGGTAAACAAGAAATGTTTGTTATATCAAAGTATTTATAAGAGGTAGAATCAATTTTTAGAATTTTCCCATAGCCGATAGACTTCCAAACACCTTCGATTGAGTTTTTTTTCTCATCATTTGGTTTACAACCAATTAATAAAAATAAAAGAAAAGAGAAAAGAGTAATTTTCGTAAGCATAATGTTGATTGATTTCTACCCTAAAGATTACAATTTTTAATATTTGTTACAGTTTTTCTTAAATGCACCACAACGTTTAGTATACGAAACGGAGGGCAATAAATTAGCACTATCGTTTCGGTTTATTACTTAGCTAAATATAAATATTTTGCTTTTATTATTTCTTCTGTAAACGCCAAATTTTATATTTAGCGGGCTTCATTAATACTCACAGACCTTTTGGTTTAATATGAATTCCCTATGTTTTTTATACATTGTTGTAAAACGTTCATATACAATGATTACTTATAAAAACTTTAATATGAAGCCATACAATTATAGCATTGGAGCTCTTAACTGTTTTTTTAAAATGAAAAGTTTAAACTAGCAAAGGCGAAATGGAGTTGAATAAAATTATACCGATTAGTTCCGTCTGCACCACCTTCAAGTAGCCGATAACCAATGTTCCCTTGCAGATTTTTAGTAAAATTATA
>JBLHIC010000121.1:0-5853 GCA_047614245.1 Flavobacteriaceae bacterium | reverse complement strand
AATATCGCCACCATAAGCCCAAATGACTATGACAATGATGGAGATATCGATGTCTTTATTGGATCCAGAAGTGTTGTTGGCACCTACGGGATCGACCCACCTCATCTATTTTTGGAAAATGTTGGTGATGGAAGATTTATCAATGCAACTGAAAGAATCGCCTATGACCTAAAAGATGCCGGGATGATTACCAGTGCAATATGGCAACATATTGACGGCGATTCCAAAAAAGATCTAATAACTGTTTCCGAATGGGGAACGCCAACAATTTATAAAAATAACGGGAAGCAATTGGTTAAACAAATGAGTTCTCTTGATGCTTTAAATGGCTGGTGGAATGCAATTGAGGCTGCTGATCTAGATAATGACGGCGATATGGATTTAATTCTCGGGAATCAAGGAAGTAATACCGCCTATAAAACTTCGCAAGATCAACCCATGAAAATGTGGATTAATGACTACGATAACAACGGAACCATTGAACAAATTTTTACTCGGAGTTTTGACTCAAAAGATTATCCAATACATATGAAGAAAGAGTTGACAGCTCAAATTGTCTCTCTTAAAAAAGAGAATTTAAAATCTTCAGACTATGCTAAACGGACTATTCAAGAACTATTCGCTCCCGAAATTACTCAAAACGCTATTATGAAGCAGACAACAATAGCCGAAAGTGTGATTGCAATAAATGAAGGAAATGGAGAGTTTTTAATAAAGATATTACCTCCGCAAGTCCAATTATCCTGTGTTTGTAGCATTTCTTGCGTCGATGTAAATAAAGATGGCTTTTTGGATATTTTAATGGGCGGAAATAATTTTGAATTTAAACCACAATATTCCAGATTAGATGCAAATGAAGGCACCTTACTTATAAACAAAAAGAACTTAAACTTCGAATGGCAAGATTATAACACTAGCGGTTTCGTAGTAAAGAACGAAGTAAAACATCTAAGACAATTTAAAGATAAGAATGGAAAAGTCTATGTGATTACTGCAATAAATGACGACAAACCAAAGATTTTTAAAATAAATGACTAAGTCCCTCCTCACATATTTTTGTGCAATCTTATTCATTGGATGTCAGCAAAGAGATGAGCTTTTATTTAATAATATAAGTCCGACACAATCTAAAGTTACTTTTCAGAATGATGTTACCGAGACAGAAGATTTAAGTATTCTTGACTATTTATATTTTTACAACGGAGGGGGATTAGCCATTGGCGATATTAACAAAGATGGATTGCCTGATATTTTCTTTTCCGGGAACCAAGTAAAAAATAAACTCTATCTAAATAAGGGTAACCTTGAGTTTCAGGATATTTCAGATAAAGCAGGAATCGAGGGTGATAGTTCTTGGAATACCGGAGCCATAATGGGTGATATTAATGGAGATGGCTTGCTCGATATTTATGTTTGTGCAGTGGTAGGCATTAATGGTTTTAGAGGTTATAACGAATTATATATCAACAATGGAGATGAAACTTTCACCGAGTCTGCTTCTGAATATGGATTAGATTTTGACACCTTTAGTTCTACAGCAGCCCTTTTGGATTTTGATCTCGATGGAGACTTAGACATCTATCTTCTAAATCACGCTGTTCATACCCAAGAATCATTTGGTCGTGTCGATTTACGATATAAGCGAGACCGGCAAACAGGTGACAAATTGTTGCGAAATGACAATGGCAAATTTACAGATGTTAGTAAATTAGCAGGTATCTATGGAGGGCCAAACGGCTATGGTCTAGGGGTAGCAGTTGCAGATTTTAACCAGGATGGATTTCCAGATATTTATGTTGGAAATGATTTTCATGAGGACGACTATTACTATTTAAATAACGGAGATGGAACCTTTTCGGAATCTTTAAGAGACTTTTTCGGACACACTACAAGGTTTTCTATGGGAAATGATATCGCTGATATTAATCACGATGGATACCCAGATCTTATTTCTTTAGATATGCTTTCCGTAGATGAAAAAGTGCTAAAAGCATCTGATGGCGATGAGAGCTTTCAAATACAGAAATTGAGAACTGAACAATACGGCTATCATTATCAGTATTCCCGAAATATGCTGTATATAAATCAGCAACAAAATAACTTTATGGAGACCGCTTTAATGAGTGGAGTTGGTGCTACCGATTGGAGTTGGAGCGCATTATTTGCCGATTATAATCAAGATGGAGAACAGGATTTATTTATTTCTAATGGCATTCCGAAGCGCCCCAATAATTTGGATTACATTAAGTTTGTATCAAGTGAACAAATTCAGAATAAAATAAGTGCAACCAAGCTAGTTGATCAAAAAGCACTTACCTTGATGCCATCCGGGAGTGTTCCTAATTATATATATAAAGGCGGAAGTGATCTCGTTTTTGAAGACAAATCATCGACATGGATTGACCAGACCCCAACCACTTCTACTGCTACGGCGATGGGTGATTTGGATAATGATGGTGATCTTGACCTGGTTATAAACAATGTCAACGGTATAGCAAGCATTCTTGAAAACACAACGAACACCTCTTCAAGTTATCTTAAGTTAGACTTTCAACTACCAATAAAAAACCACTTTGGAATAGGAACAAAAGTATATGCCTATTCTGAAGGCAGACTACAATACAAAGAATTATACACCTCAAGAGGGTTTCAGGCTTCTTCACAACCTATTCTTCATTTTGGCTTTAGAGATGCCAAATTAGTGGATTCTCTAAAAATTGTATGGCCAGACCGCAGTGTTCAAAGACTATACAATCTTCCTGTAAATCAGAATCTCACCATAGTCCCAGAAAACAATCAACCGATTTCTAAAAAAGAATTGAAGGCTAGTCAGATATTCCATAGGGTAAAAAACTCAGGTATAAGTTTTACACATCAAGAAGACAATTACGTTGATTTCAACCGTCAAAAATTAATCCCGTATCAGATTTCCGATCGCGGCCCTGCAGTGGCTGTAGGAGATTTAGATAATGATGGAAAAGAAGATATATTCTTCGGTGGCTCTAAGTTTACACCAGCAGAAATATTCATTCAAAACGACTCTATTTATAACCGAGTGAAATATCCCAATATTTCTAATGACTCCATTTCAGAAGATGTTGTAGCTGTTATTTCAGATTTCAATAATGACAAAATAAACGACCTATTAATCGGCTCTGGTGGAGGTGATTTCTATAATCAGATGCATCCTTTAAAAGATCGCTATTTTATTCAAACAGATTCTACCTTCTCCAAAGAAATAATGCCAAACTATTTCGGAAATACTTCGGTAGTTAGACCTTTTGACTATGATAATGATGGAGATTTGGACGTTTTTATTGGCAGCTACGCCGCTACTAACGATTTTGGAGGCGATAAAACATCTTATTTACTAGAAAACGACAACGGTATATTCGCAATAGTAGAAACCCCGGTTTTTGACAATATAGGAATGCTGTCCGATGCCGTTTGGGATGATTTTGATGATGATGGAATCAAAGATTTAATTGTTATTGGAGAATGGATGGCGCCCAAATTCTTTAAAAATTCTAGCGGAAATTTTTCAGAAGTCAAACCAATCTCTGGATCGCTTAATGGACTTTGGCAGCGTATTCAGCCATTTGATATAGATAGCGACGGTGATATTGATTACCTCCTTGGAAATTGGGGCACAAATTCTAAATTTAAAGCTTCGGAAAAATATCCTTTAAAAATGTACTATCATGACTTTGATGATAATGGTACAACAGAAACTATAGTTTGTATTGAAAAAAATGAAAACTATTATCCATTATTGGGACTTGACGATCTGGCTCAACAATTAGTAGTTCTGAGAAAATCCTTTCCAAAATATGAAAATTTTGCTGGAAAGACCATCGAGCAAATGTTTGATAAAAAACTACTCGAAAATGCAAAAATATTGGAAGTTAACGAATTACGATCAGGCTATTTAAAAAACGAGGCTGGTGTATTTAGTTTTGTACCTTTTCAAAATGAAATGCAGGTTGCTCCAATAAGAGCTTTTTTAGAATATGATTTCGATGCAGATGGCAAAAATGAAGTGCTTGCTGCAGGTAATTACTTCGGAATAGCGCCAATTCAAGGACGATTAGATTCGTTTTCTGGAGCCTTAATTAAATCTGAAACGGAAACTATTTTAGGCCCTAAACTCGGAATTGACTTTGGCAATAAAGCTGTCAAAAATCTCAATATCATTCACTTGAAAAACAAACCTTATCTTTTGGTCACAATTAATAATGACTCGGCTGAGGTTTATGAAATTAAAATAAAACCATATTATTAAAAATGAAATATATTAAAATTCTAGTTGTAGCACTTTGTGTGTTCATTAGCGCGTGCAAGGAAGCAGAACCTCTTGTAATAGAAGCAAATGAATTGCATAATTCTATTGACCATGTAATTGAGGTCATGATACACGACATTTTTTCACCGCCAGTTGCCAGTCGAATATTTGCATATCCGAATATTGCGGCATATGAAATTGTTGCTCTCAACAGTTCTAATTACAACTCATTGGTTGGACAATTGAAAGGATTAACACCTATTCCAACTTCAGAAACACCTGTAAATTATCAGTTAGCAGCTCTAATTGCACATATCGAATTGAGTAAGCAATTGATCTTTTCCGAAGAAAAAATAGAGGTATATAGAGACAGTTTATATGCTCTGTGGAAGCAAAAAAACAGCGATGAGTTTATAAGTGCTGAAACTTACGGTTTACAAGTGGCTGATCATATACTGCAATGGATGGATGGTGACAATTATAAGCAAACACGAACCATGTCTAAATTTAACGTAAACTCTGAAGACGAAGGCAGGTGGCAACCTACTCCTCCATCTTATATGGATGGTCTAGAGCCGCATTGGAATAAAATCCGCCCATTTGTTATTGACTCAGCCGCTCAATTCAAACCCGCTCCTCCTCCAGCCTTTTCCATGGAAGAGGACAGTGACTTCTATAAAGAATTACGAGAAGTATATGAAATTAGCAACCGAATCACAGCGGAAGGTGATGATTCAGAGGAAATAAAAATAGCTCAGTTTTGGGATTGCAATCCTTATGTATCTGTTACCAGAGGGCATTTGATGTTCGCTACTAAAAAAATTACTCCAGGCGCACATTGGATTGGAATTACGAAAATTGCATGTAAAAAAAGTGAATACAATTTTGACGACACCGTTTTTGCATACGCCAAAACCTCTATAGCCATTGCTGATGCTTTTATAAGCTGTTGGGATGAAAAGTATCGGTCTAATCTAGTTCGCCCAGAAACACTGATTAACACCTATTTCAATGACAATTGGAAGCCAATATTACAAACACCCCCTTTCCCAGAGTATTCGAGCGGACACTCTGTGGTATCTGGTGCAGCATCCATTGCTCTAAATTCTATTTTTGGAACTAACTTTTCTTTTGACGATACTACCGAACTACCATTTGGCATTCCTATGAGACATTTTGAATCGTTCGCTGCAGCTGCCGATGAAGCCGCTATAAGCAGAATGTACGGCGGAATTCATTATAGAGCTGCTGTTGAGGTAGGTGTTAAACAGGGTAGATCATTGGGAAATCATGTGGTTGCTAATCTTAATATGAAAAGTAAATAATTAGAGCTTATGCGTAAATGGATTCTCGGTTTTACCTTTGTATTGTTTGGAATATTAATCTGGTTTCTGTTTATAAGATCCTATGATTTTACTGTTTCTTTTAAAGCCAAAACACTTCCTGAGATTGTAAATCAATCTGTTAAAGTTTGGAATAAGAAAATAGAAGGTACACTAAACCGACTTCCGAATGAGGACATTACTCAAAAAATCCAATTAGAAGATAGGTCACTTTCCTACCAGTGGAAT
>JBLHIC010000120.1:0-6031 GCA_047614245.1 Flavobacteriaceae bacterium | reverse complement strand
AACATCATTCGTACCTCGCACTTTGAAGGAACATCCATAGTTTCAATAATTGGATGGTAAGCTACTTTCCTTTGAAGCAGATAATTAGATTTATCGGGTAGAGCTTCTATCATTTCCGGAGTTACATGCAGCTGAATACCCGCTCCAGCAAAAGAATAGAGTGGTTTAAGCACATAATTTTCAAGATCGGAAGGCAGTGTTTCTAATTTGTCTAAATGATATGAATTAGGGACATACTTGCTTTTCAAAAAGGGCATGGTGTATTTACTAATTCGGAAAAACCAGTTAGGGTGTCCAATCCATTCTACATCAACTTCATCGGTGAAATTAAATTCTCTTTGAATGTCATCACGTTGATAAAGCTCGTCAAAAATGATCCGGTTATAAATTTTTAATACTTTCACTTCATGTCCGTCATCATCTAAATAAAAAAGGCTCTTTCCTCTCTTTTTTAACTCTGAAATACAAAGGAGTTTAATTCCGGTGTGCGCTACGGTCGCGTAAAAGTCGATTGCTGTGGCCTGCAAATGAGGCGTGAGTTCTAATAGAATTACTTGTTTTGGATCTGTATCTCCTACAATTTCTTCTCGCAATAATGCTAGGAACTCAGATGTACTTAGGTCATTAGGATGCATAGTGAAATTTTGTGGGATCTCATAATGTTCACGGTATTTCCGTTCCAATAACTCCTGAAAAAAATACATAGATGGGAAGCCTTGAAGTTCAATCAGTTTAGGAATAGGTTGGCCATTTTCATCCAAACAAATTCCGAAGTCAAACTGAAGGAATTTCGGTGCATCATCTTCATTGGGCACCATGAGTTCAGGCTTGAGAAAAGCACCTTGCGTAAGTTCTTTAAAATTAGGCTGATTAATAACCTCCATAATTTCATCACAAGCCTCAAGCAATTGTTTTTTTAATTGCTTCGGAATAAAAGCGGGAGTTTCCGATATACGGAAGGGAGTGGTATGATTGTGTTCGGTATAAAGGTCTTTCAGAAAAGCCTCATATTTTTCCTCGCTGAACTGTTCATTGAAGATCTTTCTGTATTGCGAAATCATGAGTGGCTAAAGGAAATTAGGGGTTGATTAATTTGCTGCATCGCATTATTGATAAACTTGGGAAGTATCGTGTCATAAGTCGTATGGGTCTTGTCCATATCGTCAATTCTAAGGAGCATTTTATTATATCGTCTTATCCCGTAAGTATTAATAACTTTATCCTTTTTCGATGCATCCAAAAAGTAATCTTTTAAGCCCACGGGATCCGCTTCAGGGTGAAATTGAGTTCCAACAAATTCTTCTGAAAAGCGAACAGCCATAATTGCTCTTTCATACTCAACATGTGTGCGTATCTTTTCAAGGCATAGTATGGTCGCACCGTGATCTCTGAATACTTTCAAACGCGGCTGAATCAATTGCCAATCTCGGGAATCAACGGCATAAAAAGGGTCATTCAATCCTTCCAGCAGCAAATCTTGAAGCCCCATTTTTGTTTTATGCACCGGTAATACTCCAAATGAAGTGCTTTTCCGTGGTTTTATACTACCAAGTTCAAAATGGTGGCACATTACCTGAAATGAATAACAGATTAGAAAAACATGTTTCTTCTCATCAGATGAGTTTTTATTGAAGTCCCATAGTTGCTGCATAAAATTCAAGTAGGGTTGCCTCCATTTTCCATCCTCCAGAGGGCTTCCAGGTCCGCCACTCGAAATAAAAATATCAAAAGACAAATCAGGGAGTTCATTTTTGGCTCTAACATCAAAAATCTGATAGTCTATTTTATCCTTAAAGGCACTTACAATTTGCGATATACAGCGCAGTCCCTGATTTGGTTCTGCGTTATTCATATCTAAAATAGCCAACTTTATTTTTTCCTTCATCTTCTTCTAACCCCCTTATTTAACGCCAAATGTAGTTTGTTCTACAATATAATCGACAACTTTCGAAAGATCATTTGTATCCTTATAAACCGCTAATTGTCTGTCGGCTCCGCTGCCATTCTTCAATATCTCCCGAACATAATTGACTTCCTTTCGAGAGCCAAGTTCATCAACTACATCGTCAACGAACTCTAATAATTCTTCCATTAATACTTTAGTGTCGACTTCGCATTCTTTACCAAAATCAATCATTTTTCCATCCAAACCATATCGCCCTGCGCGCCATTTGTTTTCGTTTATAAGAGCTCTGTGGTAGGTGATGAAACTTAAATTCTTACTTTTTAACCTATGTAATTTTGCGACCAATGCCTGAATAAGCGCAGCGATACATAAGGTTTCTTCAACCGTCATAGGTACATCACAAATTCTTACTTCCAGCGTTGGGAAGACTGGATGCAGTCGAATATCCCACCAAATTTTCTTCGGATTATCAATACAATTCGTTTTTACAAGCAAATTTACATAGTTTTCATAATCGGCAAGATTGTCAAAAACCCCCGGAATTCCAGTTCTAGGGAATTTATCAAAAACTTTTGACCGAAACGATTTGAAGCCTGTGTTTCTACCTTCCCAAAAAGGTGAGTTGGTGGAGAGAGCATACAGATGCGGTAAAAAATAGCGCATGGCATTTGTAAGGTGCAAGGCAACATTCTTATCTTCTATACCTACGTGCACGTGCAGCCCAAAGATCAAATTTGAACGGGCAGTGTCTTGGAGTTCCGTGATTATTTCTTCATATCGTGGATTAGGAGTTATGAGTTGGGTTTCCCACTTGGAGAAAGGATGAGTCCCGGCAGCAGCGATCTTAAATCCCAGACCGTCTGCAATTTCAGAAATAGATTTACGTAAATGGATAAGTTGAGAACGAGCATCAGTGATGTCTTGACAAATATTGGTGTTTACTTCAATCACAGCTTGATGCATCTCGGCCATTACCTGACCATTCAGGATTTTGGCCGCTTCAGTCACGATCATTTGCTCGTGAGAAATCAACTCTCGCGTTATCGGATCAATGACCTGATATTCTTCCTCAATACCTAAAGTAAATTTCATATTATCTCCCATAATCGCGTAACATTGTACAACTAGATTAGTAATATTTTAAAGACTATTTCTTTTTTATTTGATCTTGAATAAAAGAACCCCAAGTTAGGTTCATTTTCCCTTCCTTATAAGCTTTAGCTTTTTCAATAGCCATATTCGCTGCATTTTCAACAATCCAGTCAAAATTCTCCTGTCCTACAGAATTTATATCAGCATCCGGAGCAGGATTACAGAAATCAATAGCATATGGTATTCCGTCGCGAATAGCAAATTCTACTGTATTAAAGTCATAACCTAATGCTTTACACAGCATAATACAATATTTATGAACTTTGTCTAGAATTTCTTGTTTAACTGGAGGTCCATCGATCACATATCGCAAGTGGTGCGGATTTCGCGGTTCATATTGCATGATATGCACGTTGTCGGTTCCCAGAACATAGCATCGAAAGTATTCAGTGAAATTAATTTCTTCTTGAAGCATCATTACAAGTTCTTCTGTTTCCCCATGCTTAGCCCAAAGATCTTCCCGATTTTCCACACGATAAACATTTTTCCATCCACCCCCGTCGTGAGGTTTCATATAAGCAGGAAAACCAATAGTCTTGAAGGTTTCTTCCCAATTATAAGGAAATTTCAAATTTCTAAATGAATTAGCATCCGTATCCGGTGGTCTGTGAGAAGTAGGAAGTATGACAGTTTTCGGAACGGGTACTCCTATCTTTTCAGCTAAGGCATTATTAAAAAACTTTTCATCTGCACTCCACCAAAAGGGATTATTAATGACGGCAGTTCCCGAAATGGCAGCATTTTTTAAGTACGCCCGGTAAAAAGGAACATCCTGAGAAATTCTGTCAATAATCACAGCGTAATCTGTAGGTTTGGCTTGTTCCACCATATCAATACTAACAGCTTCAGCAACTATGCCCTTGATATTTTTTTCATTTACGCGATCCACAAATGCTTGCGGAAAGGTGTTTTCTTGTCCAAATAAGATTCCTATTTTCTTCATATTTCGAGTGTTTTAATACTTATAATTTTGATAAATAATGAGGGAACATTTGTCTCCAAATCGGCCAGTCATGTTTCGCCCACTTTCGTTCGTCAAACCAAAAGGGAATGTTCTTATCGGTCAATATTTTAGCTAATTTCTGATTGGCCTCTAAACATATGTCCCATTCCCCAACGCCAAGAACAATCTGCATATTCCAGAGTTCGGGATGGTTATTTCCGGGTAGAAAATCTATGGGGTTGTTAAAAAATGCATTGTCATCATAATAGCCATCCAAAAACGATTTAATATCGAAAGATCCACTCATACTAAACATATGACTTACTTTTTCTGGATGCTTGAAAGCGAAATTCGCAGCTTGATATCCTCCAAAACTTGGGCCGGCCACAGCAACCTTCGAGATATTTTTTTCTTGGCAGATAGGATTTACAATTTCATTCATAATAAATTCATCGTACCACATATGATTCTTCACACGTTCTGCTGGCGGGATCTCTTTATTGTACCAACTCAAATCATTGATGCTATCTGGACAATAAACCTGTACAATACCTTCTTCAATAAACCATTGAATCGATTCGATTAATTTGAAATCTCTGCATTCGAAATATCGCCCCATGGTAGTTGGAAATAATATAACGGGGTATCCTCGATCTCCAAAAACTAACATTTCAATGTCTTTGCTCAAGGTAGGAGAGTACCATTTATGGTGTTTTTCTTTCAAAAAATATATATTTTAAAAATTTGTTGTAAAGTAACTTATAAAAAATTAAATATAATTGTTATTGGTTCAAACATTTATGGACGTTTCTTTGAAGATGTTTCTTTTTTTTAATAAATTTAGAAAAGGAAAAATGTTATGACAATCTCTAGGCGGATGGAACATGCCATTCAAAAACTATATACCGCTTTTCATAGCGGTAATCTGAACCCGGACTGTAGCATGCAATGCGCAGTTGGAAATATATGTGACCGCCACGATTACTGGAAACATTTCACAGACCTGCATGGCTCCGTTAAACTAAATTATGTTGGGAAGGTAAATGAAGCTTTTGGTAAGAAGTTTAACGGCTATCTACCCTTGGAGCTATTAAAGATTGAGGCCGAATTCCTCCTCGGTTGCGGGTATTCACTTCCCATAGACCGCAGCCATAAAAATACTGAAGTTGTAATTTCCAAAGAGATTCTGTTCCAGGGCTTGTCTAAAGTAGTTTCCTTCTTATGTGTTTTAGATAGAATTCCAGATATAATGGATTGTTCGCAACTCTTTGATTTTGGGCTAGAAGAAGATAAAGAGAATATGAACTGTGCTAGTGTAATTGTCTTGTAACTATTTTTTTGCGAGCTCATTCCCCAACAAGTCGCTTCCGCAATATCTTCTGCACATCGACATTATCCTTCTGCGGAATTAAAAAGTTTTCCAAATCGTCGTGAGAATTGATAGTTTCACCCTTATCAATAAAACCGTACCCCAAATACCGGCTTTCTTTAACTAACACAAAGGAATCTTCATTTGGCTCGCGCCCTTTTTCTTTCAGAATAACGTCTTTAGTACTATCTGAAATATATTCGATGGCAAGGGAAACGCGCTTATTGTATGTTTCAATGTCTTCTTCTTCCTTACAAATCCCTTTGCAGTTTTTTATGCTGAAATGTGAGCAGCTCGTTACATTTTCCTGCAAGTGACAATATTTCGGACATAGCTCAAACTTTTCACAAACCAGCTCCAAAAATGATCTACACTGCTGAATGCTAAATAGAACTATATTTGGATTAGGAATACCCTTCGAAGCGTTAAAAGCTAGATGCTGAATACCGCCTCGGTCATTATAACTGAATATCGCAAAAGTTTTAGAAGTTCGTTTAGAAACTGCATTGTAAGCAGGAAAATGATGCTTTATTGCAGCATCTTCCATCAACAAAGCAATGAGTTCACTCCCAGAAAGTTCAAAATCTATATCTGCCGTTTCCCTACATAAATCAAGTTCCTTTTGTTTTTTATCGTGAAAGTGACTCAACACGCGCTTCTT
>JBLHIC010000119.1:0-6284 GCA_047614245.1 Flavobacteriaceae bacterium | reverse complement strand
CAGACCGTCGTGTCGTTTTTTCACCACAAAAGTGTCAAGAAGTCGGAAAAATGTTCCCAGATGCAAAGATTATTGTAGAAGCTTCAGATATACGGGTGTTTCCGGATGACGCATATAGGGAAGCCGGGTTTGAAGTTAAGGAAGACGTTTCAGAAGCCGATGTAATGTTGGGTGTAAAAGAAGTTCCAATAGGAGCTTTACTTCCGAAGAAGAAATACTTTTTCTTCAGTCATACTATCAAAAAACAACCTTATAATCAGAAATTACTACGGGCTGTACTCGATAAAAAAATTGAGCTTTACGACCATGAAACTATTATAAAAAAGGAAGGAAATCGATTAATTGGATTTGGACGCTATGCTGGATTGGTAGGAGCCTACAACGGCTTTAGGGCTTTAGGACTTAGAGACGGATTGTTCGAACTTCCGAAAGTAGAAACACTTGCCGATTTGGATTCACTGAAGGCAGAATTAGATAAAATCACTCTTCCGAAGAAATTAAATATCATACTCTCTGGAACAGGAAAAGTAACCTGGGGAGCTAAAGAAATATTGGATCATCTTAAGATAAATGAAGTTTCAGATACTGTATATCTTACGTCTTCTTTTTCAGAACCTGTATACTGCCTTATTGACGTTATGGAATACAACAGGCGCATCGATGGGATGGCAGGTGATAAATTCGAATTTTATAAGGATCCTTCTGGCTATGAAAGTAATTTTATGCCATATGCGAAAGCAAGTGATATGTTTATCTCAGGACATTTTTACGGCAATGGCGCTCCTTATTTATTCACAAGAGAAGATGCAAAGCGGGAGGATTTCAATATTAATCTTATTGCCGATATTTCTTGTGATGTAGATGGTCCTGTGGCAAGTAATATTAGAGCATCTACAATCGCCGATCCGTTTTATGGTTACGATCCAATAACTGAATCTGAAAAAGAATTTAAAACTCCCGGGACTATTACCATGATGACCGTCGATAACTTACCTTGTGAGCTTCCAAAAGACGCCAGTGAAGGTTTTGGCGATATGTTTCTGGAGCACGTGATTCCTGCATTCTTTAACAATGATAAACGTGGTATTTTAGAAAGAGCGAGAATGACGAATGAAAAAGGGGAATTAACGCAGCGATTTCGATATTTGGAGGATTACACCAAGGGAGAGATAGTTAAACAAGAAAAAGTAAAATAGGCTCATTTGAAGGATTTAAATACATCGGCTAAAACGGCATTGGTTACAGGAGCTGCTTCTGGCTTGGGCTATGAACTAGCACTTTTGTTGGCTGCCGATGATTTTGACCTTATTCTCGTGGATATTGACAAAATAAATCTTGAGAAGGCCAAGGTCATGATAGGCAAGGCATCTTCTTCGAATATTAAATTAATTGAGAAGGACTTAAGCGCACCAAATGCGGCAAAGGAGTTGTTTGATGAGATTCAAAATACCGCAATTGAGGTTCTGATTAATAATGCTGGTTTTGGAGTATATGGAACTTTTAGCAATACAGATTGGGAAAGAGAATATGATATGCTAAACTTACATATCATAACAACGACACATTTAACGAAATTGGTTTTAAAAGGAATGTTGGAACGTGGTTCTGGCAGAATAATGAATATGTCTTCTTTAGCTGCATTTCAACCCGGACCAATGATGTCTCTTTATTACGCTTCGAAAGCGTATATCTTGTCTTTTTCAGAAGCCATTGCAAACGAACTAATTGGAACTGGAGTTACAGTAACTGCTTTATGTCCTGGTCAAACAAATACAAGTTTTCAGGGGGTTGTTTCGGAAGGAAATTGCCCGGAGAATAGAATTAGTTTTAATATAGGCTGCGCAGATGAGGTAGCTAAATATGGCTATAGGGCCATGCGAAAAGGGAAAACAGTTGCCGTACCCGGAACCTTTAATAAATTCCTTTCTAAATTACCACGCTTTGTATCGCGTAAAATGGCAACTGCTGTGATTCGTAGAATTCAGGATAAAAACAGGGGATATTAGTTGGTTTAGAGTTGTTTTAGGACAATGGGCTCCTTGCTCTGAGCTGCAATTAAATTCGAAAAGAATTCCTTTAAATAGTTATAATAATCTGCTGTAAATCGATATTCGTTCAGCTTCACGTTAAGACGTAAGTTTATTTGATCGTTTTCGGACGAATAAGCTACAGAACATTCGCCTGCATTTTCAGGAAGTTTATAAATCCTACTTTTAGGTAAACTAAGAACTTCGTATTTTCCGTTCATTTTTGCCGATACCAGATAGGTATTCACAACTGGAAATCCGAAATCCATTGGATATTTTCTAGTATTTTCGGTAAAAGGATTTGCTTTAAAGTAAGGCTCCATAAAAAAGGGATAGAAATATACATTTTCACCTACCAATTCTGTTTCAATAGTTACGTTGTAGCTTTCTTTTAAAGCTTTATTTGGATCTTGCCGATTTTCGATTTTCAGATCACTAATAGAAAAACCACCACCACCGTTACTTTTATCCTGTATATAATTTCCATCGGACACTTTTATAATTGCTTTTCGCTGCTGTACTCCAATGTGCCCTGAATATATTTCATTGACATTACCCGTGAAATTACCGTTATCATCGGCTTCGAGTTGTGAATTTAAATAGTGCACGTTTCTTTTATTAGGCTCAATGGGATGCCAGTAACTCCCTTTCCTGAAGTCCAATACACGACCTTGGATGTTTAAATCGCGGTAGGGCAATACGTCGAATGAGGTATTGCGATCTGTTGCATCCAAGACATATTTGTTATCTCCAATGCTAAGTAAAACAGCAACATAATTAAAATCTGTCAAAACTGGATAAAGCAATGTTGGAAGTCCGTTTTCACGAGTAGAGATCATCATGATTTTTGCATTTAAATCCGCTGCTTCTAAAGAGTTAATTAATGATAAGTTTATCTCTGCGATATTGCCGGTTTTTTCGTCAAATGCATCTTTTACACGTATGTCACTAAATACACGATAATTGCCATTCCATGCAAAATGATTTTGGATAAATGAAAAGACTGCCTTTGCTCTTTCCAATGGATTTTGAATAGTTAAAATGTTCGCAGGTAGTTTGTCTTTAAAGTAATTCGTATAATTCAGTTGCCGCCCAAGATCTTTATCGTGCTTAAATTCACGGTCCACATCATTCCAGTTTTTTGAATATACTTCTTTGTAGCCTTGAAAATCTGTATAATCTTGCAATTCGAAGGAAATTCGTGATTTGTAATTTTTCCCCGCCAGCATATATTTTTCTTCCTTAAATGCGGGCAGGTCCTTCATAGCATATAATAATACTTCACAATTTGCTCTCGAACTAGAACTTGCAATCGAAAAGCAACGTTTTTTTATGGAAGCTTCATTAAGATAAAGATCTTCAATTCCGTAGAGGACTCTATTGTATCTAAAGTTACCTGGAATTTCAGCATAAAACTCGGTGTACAACTTGGGAAGATCGTTTTGAAATTTCCAATCACCAAAATTAAAAAAGTAAGGAGTTTCAATCTCGTATGTATATTCAAGAATACTTCCCTTCTTTATATTGGGGAAGGTAAATCTTTTCAACCCCCAGTTTTCGTTAATATCTATGTCATAAATGGCCTTACCCGTCACAAAGGTTTTATGGCCCCCATTATGGGTAATAGCTTCTAATTTGACTACTTTTTCTTTTGTTTTACTTGTTTTATAATAATAAATTTCAACTTCCCCATGTTCAAATCTACTAGGGTCGAAGACTTTTATCTTCCTGTGAACTTGCTTTACCAGACTTATCCTATTGTTTATTACTTCTACATGATTTTTTCCGCTTTCAAACAAAACAACTGCGGGGGATTCTTTATCCTTGTCATAACTCATCATTTCCTTTTCTAAAAATGTTGGTTCCCCAAATTTGGCTTCTACTCTTTGTTGAGAAACACAGGAAATTGAAAAAAATAGTATAAATAAACTGAGGTTTTGAGATGTTTTCATGGAACTCAATATATAGTAAAGAAAGAAAAAAAACAAATTAAACGATTGGGTTAACTATTTACTTCAGCATTATTAAGGCGTAGAAAAACCCCTTCTTAAATACAGGGAAAACCCTGTTGCCTGTAACTTGTCTATTGTGCATCTTTACATTGCTTAATTAATTGGGGAGTTAATTAAAGCAATAAATAAGAAGGGTTGTTTTTTAAAATGAACAACCTTTCTAATTTTTAAAAACTAACGAATTAGCCAAGTTATTCCTTTGGTCGAATAGCCTTAAAATCCTGTCGCTTATAATCGGCAGGATTTTTTGATTTTGTATATCTGCGAAGCTATGAACCCCGCAGAACAATATATTCTCAATCAAGAAGAACCGGGAAAGTCTATTTTACCTCATTTACAGTTGTTTATTGAGTCGACCTTGCCTGGTGCGGTATTACTTTACAAATACAAAATACCCTTTTGCTATCTACCTTTTACTGTCTAGAAGTAAAACAACCTTTCTGCTATTTGAATTATTCAAAAGGCTATATGGATATTTGTTCTTGGCACGGAAGGCATCTAAATTTACATGCAAATCACTTAGTTTCAAAAGGTAGAAAACACATGAAGTCCTTGCGCTATTTTAAATCAGAAGATGTTGATGAATCTATTCTGGCAGACGTATTAAATGAAGCCTATTCTGTAAGAGAAAGGAAGTATTATAAATGATTGATTGTTTTACGGATCGCTACTAAATCGGTTAGCAATTTCTCCAACTGATCTAAATGGAGCATATTTGCGCCATCACTTTTTGCGTTCTTTGGATCGAAATGAGTTTCTATGAATATTCCGTCGGCTCCAGTTGCAATTCCAGCACGAGCAATCGTACTAATCATATCAGGGCGGCCACCAGTAACTCCAATTGTCTGATTGGGCTGTTGTAGACTATGTGTGACATCTAAAACAACAGGTGCATATTGCTGCATCGTTGGAATCCCACGAAAATCGACGATCATATCCTGATAGCCAAACATTGTCCCTCTATCTGTAATTGCTACTTGGTTGTTTCCGCAGTCGGTTACTTTTTTTACTGCATGTTGCATACTTTCAGGGCTCATAAATTGCCCTTTTTTAAGATTTACAACTTTCCCTGTATTCGCAGCAGCAACCACTAAATCTGTTTGGCGCACTAAAAAAGCGGGGATTTGCAAAATATCCACGTATTCGGCTGCTATAGTAGCATCACTAACTTCGTGAATATCCGTAACCGTTGGAACATCAAATTCTTCAGAAACCTTTTGAAGGATTTTTAATGCCTTCTCGTCTCCAATTCCTGTAAAGCTATCGATCCGACTTCTATTGGCTTTCTTAAAACTTCCTTTGAAAATAAAAGGGATTTCAAGTCGGTCGGTTATTGTCAGGATTTTCTCGGCTATAGCCATCGCCATGTCTTCTCCTTCAATGGCGCAGGGTCCTGCGAGAAGGAAAAAGTTGTTAGCATTGGTGTGTTTTATCTTCGGAATAAGGTTGAGATTCATATTTTAGTTTTTTATCAGGTACTCCTTCGCCATCATCTAAATCAAGATTTCGTTGATCAAAGCAAGGCTATGGAGCACGGAGGCAAAGATAGTTAAAAAGTTACCATTGATAAACATACACCTGGCGCTTAACTGGCGCGCTTTTGTAAAGCGTGTCCATTTAATAAGCATTTGTAATGCGATCTGATACGAAGGGTTTCTAACGGCTGACTTTGTCTAAAAAAAAGCATTGCAAATGCTACGTATAGATCGGCTCGCTTTGCAAAAGCGCGCCAGTTAAATGAAGTTTATAAGTTTCATAGTATACAGTATATTGATAGGAAGTCACTTTAAAGGAACAAAAACTTAAGGGTTTGTTTTGGAAAGAGGCCTAGTCAGTATTTACAACTTAACGACCTTAAGTGTTTCCGAAGCGTCTTCCAAAGTCGTAATTTTTATAAAGTAGATTCCTGATTGCAGCCCAATAAGACTTACACTTTTTCCATTTTGGACGCTTTTTATTTTTCTACCAAGATTGTCGAATAAGGTAATTGTTGCAATATCGACTTCGGAACTTATTAAAACCTCACCGCTCGTGGGGTTTGGATGCACAGAGAAATTGGTTTCATTTTTTTCTGAAACGTCCAGGATTCCAGTGTTTTCGAACCAAGCTATGGTGCTATTTTCACCAAAAGTGGCTACGGCATCCATGCGACCATCACCATTAAAATCTGCTGCTCGTGCGCTTCTTGGATTGTCAAACTCATCTGTAATGATTTGTCTTGTACCAAAAGGCCCAGTACCATTCG
>JBLHIC010000118.1:0-6311 GCA_047614245.1 Flavobacteriaceae bacterium | reverse complement strand
CAGATTATGCAACCAGAATCTGGCGATTGCCCTATCTGTGGCATGGATTTGATTCCTTCGGAAAGTAGTTCGGAAGGATTATTAGCAAATCAATTCAGGCTAACCGAAAACGCAATTGCATTAGCCAATATTCAAACTACAATTGTAGGGAAAGGAAATGTTGAAGATAATGTCATCAAATTATCTGGTAAAATAACAGCCAATAATGATAAAACGGCGACCCAGCCAGCACACTTTAATGGCCGTATTGAAAAAATATATGTCAATTCGGTAGGAGAACGCGTTAAAATGGGACAGGCTATTGCTCAAATTTATTCACCTGAACTTGTAGCAGCACAGCAAGAATTAATTACCGCATTTCGAATTAAAGAATCGCAACCACAATTGTATAACGCAGTTCGTAATAAATTCAATAATTGGAAAATACCCGGTGCTCAATTATCAGAAATCGAGACAACGGGTCAAGTAAAAACGCATTTTACTATCTATTCACACGTTTCTGGTGTTGTATCTGAAATTCTTGTAAGCCAAGGAGCTCATATTATGGATGGCCATCCTATCTTTAAAGTGACTAATCTCACTACTGTTTGGGCCAATTTTGATGTGTACGAAAATCAAATCAGTCAAATTAAAAAAGGGCAAGAAATAACTATTAAAACAAACACTTATCCGAATAAAGAATTTAAGGCGAAAATATCTTTTATAGATCCTGTTTTAAATACAAAAACAAGGACTGTAGCAGTAAGAGCAGTCTTAAATAATAAAAGTGATGTATTTAAACCTGGAATGTTTATGGAAGGTAAGGTTGAAGGTGTTTCATCTAATAAAACCGAAATATTAAGCATTCCTTCATCAGCTGTTTTATGGACCGGTAAACGCTCTGTTGTATATCTAAAGACAAATTCAAATGAACCCGTTTTTGAAATGCGTGAAATTACATTAGGTAATAAGGTCGGCGATAGTTATGAGATATTAGAAGGGTTGAACAACGGAGATGAAATAGTAACAAATGGAACGTTCACTGTTGATGCAGCAGCCCAATTACAAGGTAAAAAATCGATGATGAATAAGGAAGGTGGTAAAGTTATGACTGGTCACGATGGACATCTTGGTATGGAAGAAACTGCATTAGTAAGCAATGAGAATCATTCCAATATGAACGAAAGGGTAGAGGTGTCAAAGGACTTTCAGAATCAATTGAAAGCAGTTTTTAACGATTATATCAAATTGAAAGATGCATTGGTTAAAGATGCTTCAAAAAGCGCAAAGGAAGAATCAAAAAGACTATTAGAAAATTTGTCCAAGGTTGATATGGAGCTGCTAACAGGTGAAGGGGGTCATAATCATTGGATGTCATTAGAAAAAGAGATGAAATCATCGGCGATTTCAATTTCGGAAACATCAAATATTAAGAAGCAAAGAACATATTTTAAAGACTTTTCATCGCAGTTAACTAATGCGATTGAAGTATTTGGCATTAATGAAAAGGTGTATCATCAATTTTGTCCTATGGCTGATAACAACAAGGGGGCATATTGGTTAAGTAGAGAAGAAAAAGTAATAAACCCGTACTTTGGGCACGCAATGCTTACCTGCGGAGAAGTAAAACAAATAATAGATTAACTTAAATTAAAAACAATGAAAAAAGTAATGTTTAGTATAGCTCTTATTGCTGCGATTGCGGTGATAGGATGCAAGAATGAAGTTAAAGACAAAACAAAAACGGAGGAAGTCGCGTTAACCGAATATCAATGCCCAATGAAATGTGAAGGAGACAAAACTTACACAGATAAAGATGTCAAATGCCCTGTTTGTGGGATGGGGTTAACACAAATGGAACATTCAGATCATAAGGATTAGGGGTTTTGTAGAAGTGTGCTTATCGTGTATCTTAAAAAGCACCCTTCTACTTTAAATCAATGACGTTAATATCAACTTTATTTCACAATGACTTTTAAACTCTGATATCTGTTATTATTGGATTTAAGAATAAGCAAATACATTCCAGATTGGTATTTTTTTAAGTTTAGATAAATCGAATTTTGATTGTTACTCGTGAAGGTGTCTAATTTAACGCCTTTTAAATCATAGAGTACAATAGCTGTAATATCCTCCATGTTTATTATTTCAAATACATTAGTTGTTGGTGTCGCAATGGCTTTAATAGTGCTCACTTCATTAGTATAGGAAGGGGTGTCAAGAATAAAGTAAGGCTCGCACTCATCAATGATATCTAAATCTGAATAAAAGGATATTCCATTTTTAAACATACACGCAACACGACCAACACCATTTGTAATTGGATTTCCACCTGGAGCATTTATTAAAGACAGTGATCCAACTCCTTCAACCCAAATTGCGCTATTGACGCTAGTAGTGTTTGAAATAGTGGGTGATAAATAAAAATGCTTATAATTGTTTCCATCGACCAATGGGCGAGGTATAATTGAATCTACTTTGTAATATCCTGCATCTGTTGGAAAAGGTGTGTAAGGGTTTTTTATATCAATAGAGTCGCCTACTTCGAGTGAGAAATTATATAATAGATGGTCAGTTGTTATGTTAGGCAGAATTGTCTTTATATATACTTTTTTTTGAGCAACATCTTCTCGTAATAAAAACCCTCTTGAAATATAATGGTAGCCATCAAGTACTTTATAATTCATTCCATCAACTATGGTGTCTCCATTTGTGTAATAATAGTCCGTTGTGCATATATTATTAAAGCAGTACGTTAGATTCCACTCATTGTAATTGTCTAAAAGGGGTTTATAGTCCTGCCCAAACATTGAGAAACAATTAGCAACCAGAACGATTAATATTAGCTTCCTCATTTAATTAATTTTAATAAAATTGATTCGAACAAATATTACAAAAAAATAAACTTATATATCCAAGTTGAGTAAATTAAATAAAAGAAGGCTTGTCATTATTTTGATAATACTGCTTTACTGAGAAAGAGTGGGCTGACCTCTAACTATATATTATTATTCATCTACAAGATAATTTCGTATTTTTGCTTGCAATTTTCAGCATTTTTAGTGTTAGTCGTTATGGATAAGTTTTTTAGAAAACAAGAATATTTAGCATTAATATACAGGTTGTTTTTAGCCTATGTTTTCTACTTTATTGCAAGGCTTTTGTTTCTAATATATAATTTCGACCTCTTGAATGTCGATTCTATAGGGGAGTTTTTTCGCTTATCATATTACGGTTTAGCCTTTGATACCACCGCAATTTTGTATGTAAATGGATTATTTGTATTATTTTCTATTTTGCCCCTCTGGATCAATACTTCTCTAAAATATCAAAGATTTTTATTTTATATATATTTTTTATTCAACTTAATAGCATACGCGATCAACTTTGTTGATTTTATTTACTATAAATATACTTTTAGCAGAACTACTATTGTCGTTTGGAATGTTTTAGAAAATGAAACCAATAAGGCTAATATGTTTTTTAGATTCCTCTTTAGTTATTGGCATGTTTATTTATTGTTTTTTATAATTTCTACTTTATGGATTATCGCATACAGAAAGGTTAAAGTCAAACAAAATATTTTTCCGAAAAATAAAATAAAGTACTTTTCATCATCGGTAATCGCTATAGTAGTAATTGGGACATTAATCGTAGGCGGCATTCGTGGAGGTGATTTTAAGAAAAGCACGAGACCTATAAACATGGTCGATGCTAGCCGTCACGTTAAAAAAATTGAACATTCTGATCTGGTATTGAACACTCCTTTTGCATTCATCAGAACTATAAGATCGAATGATTTTAAAAAATTAAATTACAACCTCAAGCCTGAAGCAATTGATAAATACCTTAAACCTGTTAAACAATATTCTAAGAATCCAAAATCGAAACCTAATATAGTATTAATAATCACGGAAAGTTTATCGAGAGAATACATCGGTTCATTTAATAAAAATATGAACATAGAGAATTATAAAGGGTATACACCGTTTTTAGATTCTTTGGCTCAACACAGTCTTATATTTCCAAATGCTTTTGCAAATGGCACTAAATCTATTCATGGTATGTCTTCCATTTTGGCAGGTATACCCTCTTTTAAAAGTGCTTTCACTTCATCTCCGTATTCGAAACAAAAAATCCAGTCATTGGTTTCAGTCTTAAATGGAATAGATTATGACACATCATTTTTTCATGGATCATCAAATGGTTCAATGGGATTTTTAGGTTTTGGGAATATTTTGGGCTTTGACCATTACTATGGTGAGAATGAATATAATAATAATGAAGATTTTGATGGGGCTTGGGGGATTTGGGATGAGCCGTTTATGCACTACATGAAAGAAACTCTGGATCAAAAGGAGGAGCCGTTTTTTAGCACATTGTTTACTATTACTTCACATGAGCCATATGTGATACCGGATAAATATGAGGGTAAATTTCCAAAAGGATCAATACCAATGCACGAATGTGTGGGGTATACTGATTATGCTTTTAAAGAATTTTTTAAAGAGGCTCAAAAAGCGCCTTGGTTTGAGAACACAATTTTCATTATCACAGCTGATCATTGTAATGAGGTATATTATGGAGATGAATATTCTAAGAATTTAAATAGAAATGCAGTCCCCATTCTCATATATACTCCAGACGGGAGCCTGAAAGGAGAGAACTTTGATTTAGCACAACAAATAGATATCTATCCCACTGTATTGGACATGATAGGCTATGATAAACCTTTTAGAAGTTGGGGAAGAAGTTTGGTCGGGGATGATAATATAGTGCCTTTCGTAATAAATTATGGCGGATTGAAATACCGAATGCAAAGAGGGAATTATATTTGTATATTCGATGACGAAAAAACAACTGGGTTTTACGATATAAATGATAAAGGTCTGGAGAATAATCTAATAAATCAAAGAAACGAGGAAATGGATCAAGCCGAGATAGCTTGTAAAGCTTTTTTACAAGAGTATTATGCTAAAATTATGGATAAAAAACTGACTATTGAATAATATATAAGAATGAAAAAAAAAATAGGATTACTTTTTTTGGCTGTGATTATTTTTGGTGTTGCCAAAGAGGTTTATGATGTCAATATAAACCATAATTTTGCAACGATAACTGAAGGGAAAGTTTTTAAATCTGGAGTTATTCCTCCAGAAGATTTAGAACGTTATATTAAAAAATATAATATAAAAAGTTTTGTAGATCTCAGATTTCCAGGGACAGATGATTTGATAAATAATCCAGAAGTTCCTGAAGAGTTGATCGCTGAGAAAGAAGCTATTGAAAAACTAGAAGGCATCAACTATTTCAATGTTGGTTCTGAACAGGTGCCAGATCAAAAAACACTAGATAAATTCTACGCAGTGATGGATGACAGTGCTAATTATCCTGTTTTAATTCACTGTTATCATGGAGAAGGTCGTGCCCCTTTGTTTTCCGCTGTTTACAGAATGGAGTATGAGGGTCTGTCAAATGAAGAAGCCCGAAAAAACACACGTGTATTAGTAAAATGGAGTCCGTTTGACAAAGAAAATCCTAAAGGTGTATTTATAAAAAATTATAGAACCCGAAATTGATTGGTGCTAATAAAACACCAAAAATGTTAAAACTGTTCTTTTTATTCTTTTACGTATTTATTTAATATTTATTGCAGCCAGTGGCAGTCTGTCTAATTAATGGCGCTCGAATTCTTTTCTATGATCTAGAGTACAGATTTAGATTTACAACGGGATGAAAATTTGATTTTTAACCTTTCTAATTGAAGCAGTCTCCAATTGTCTTAAAAGTGAGGTTATAAAGACCGTAATTGACATTTATGCTTGAGAAAAGATACTATTTTCCTCTTTTATAATATTCTAGATTCTAGTAAGGGATTAACTTCGTTGATTCCAAATAGGCTATCCAATACAAGCATAGAAACCTAAACCATCTACGACGGTTTGTTTTTTGTTTTCTGCTCTAAAGTTGAAGTAAACTTCTCTTTTTCGCAGAAAACAAAAAACCCACAACTTTCGTTGTGGGTTTCCTTTTGCGGAGAGTAAGGGATTAACTTCGTTGATTCCAAATAGGCTATCCAATGCAAGCATAGAAACCTAAACCATCTACGACGGTTTGTTTTTTGTTTTCTGCTCTAAAGCTGAAGTAAACTTCTCTTTTTCGCAGAAAACAAAAAACCCACAACTTTCGTTGTGGGTTTCCTTTTGCGGAGAGTAAGGGATTCGAACCCCTGGAGGTGTGACCCTCAACAGTTTTCAAGACTGCCGCATTCGACCACTCTGCCAACTCTCCAATTACGCGATTTTGCGATCTCTAAAGCATTTTCTGCCTAA
>JBLHIC010000117.1:0-6472 GCA_047614245.1 Flavobacteriaceae bacterium | reverse complement strand
GTTAGACTGTTAGACTGTTAGACTGTTAGACTGTTAGACTGTTAGACTGTTAGACTGTTAGACTGTTAGACTGTTAGACTGTTAGACTGTTAGACTGTTAGACTGTTAGACTGTTAGACTGTTAGACAAAGCTAATTATTTGGGCTTTGAAACCATGATATTTTAGAACAATTACTAACAAAACATCCCCTTTAGCGGCGGCGTGGAGGGCTTTAGGAGTGTTTTTCTCTTAATTTATTTAAACTTTCCGTTTCATCTTTAAAAAGATGGAGCTGTTGAAAGTGGTGATCAGTCTCTTGGAAGGCATGGTTTGAAAAAAGGGAAACAACTTTTAATATGATGGTTGTTTAAAAATTTCTTGATATGAAGTTAATTACCTTTCTTACCTCCCACTACAATCACTATTTCACCTTTCACAGGTTTTGCTTCAAAATGTTTCAAAAGCTCTGAGACCGAACCGCGAATTGTTTCTTCGTGTAGTTTACTTAGTTCTCTAGAAATAGAAATTCTCCGATCGCTTCCAAAACATTCAACAAATTGAGTCAAAGTTTTCAATAGTTTATGTGGCGATTCATAAAAAATAATAGTTCGTGTTTCTTCGGCTAACAGCAGCAATCTTGTTTGCCGTCCTTTTTTAACAGGAAGAAATCCCTCAAAGACAAACTTATCATTTGGCAATCCACTATTTACTAAGGCAGGGACAAAGGCTGTAGCACCAGGCAGGCAATCTACATCAATTTCCGCCTCAACACAGGCGCGAGTCAATAGAAAGCCAGGATCACTTATTGCTGGGGTACCAGCATCACTAATTAAAGCAATATTATCTCCTGCTTTGAGCCGTTCTACAATCCCTTGAGTTGTTTTATGCTCATTGTGCATATGATGGGAATGCATATGAGTAGTAATATCGAAATGCTTCAAAAGTTTGGCACTCGTTCTTGTGTCTTCTGCTAAAATTAAATCAACCTCCTGAAGAACTTCAATGGCTCGGAAAGTCATATCCTTCAAATTGCCAATCGGAGTCGGTACAATGTATAATTTACCCATGTTTTATTGTCGGACTTCTTTTCCGAAGAAATAAGAAATGAGTAAAAGAATGATCCCAACCAAAGGCAACGAAATTTCAGGATCTTCCGCATAATAATGGGCCATACAAGCCAATACCATGTCAAAGAAGAGCCCTGCATATGCCCATTCCGTGAGCCATTCACTTTTTCTCCAAATAATAATTATGACAGCTAGAATTTTGGCAATCGCCATTGGAATTACTAAATGAGTAGGATAATTAAAATCCTGATAGTAACCTTCAATTACCGCTGTGTTGGTTAAATACATTATCCCAGAATACAAAAACAAGGCGGATAGCAGAACTGTGGCAATCCAATAAAGAAGTACTTGAATCTTCATAATTATTATCCTCTTATTTTGTTATTCTAGTGATCTTAAAATTATACTTCGTAATGACGATATTCTTACAAACGAAATTCTCGCCCTAATCAAAACTGTTCTCAATAATGCTCATAAATCGCTTACTATATTCCTCCTTACTTTCCCAATAGTTATAGTCCGGTTTAATCTTATTGGAGATAAAATTAGCCGCCTCATCATAAGATTTCATTGTGCTTATCTGAGAAAGGACACGAGTATAATCCTCTGTTTTTTCATCAAATAAGTGTTTAATAAACGCCAATTTATCATTTAGCCCAATTTGTAAGCCCTGATTGAGTTTATCATTCAAATTCTTTGGTCTTAAGGAAGTAGAATCAATATTAACCGAATGTGTCTTTATCTTTTGGTCCATAGGAAATGATTCCGCAGCCTTATCTTCAAGAACGTCAACACCTTTTGAAGGTTCTTTTCGTTCGAACATTGGGGTCTCTCGGTAGCTTGAAGCAAACTCTTCCAAGTCATTTTTTATATACTTTGGTTGAGGTAGGACTTCTTTAAGTAAATCATCAACGCGTTGCGACTCTTCAGGCATTTGAGCGAGGATATCTTTTATTTTTTCCATTAATGGTTCAACTAAATCTTCCATATGACCAGATTGAGGCAAAGGCTCTGGTTCGGTAAACCAATTTTCTTCTCTAAAACTTTTGGAGTCAAGAGACTGTGATTTGTCAACTACTGAAACATCTTCAAGCTGAGATTCTAAATATTGAAGCACCGCTAACTTATCGTATAATGATCGAACAACATTTTTCATTGATCCCACATCAAATGCGGTGTCCTCCTTTATTATTTGCTCTGCTAGTCCAATAATATCTAAGCGAATTTTATTTTTCATTTTATTACATCAATTTTTATTGATTTCTTCTCCATATGAACAATACTATTTTCAATAACATCTGACGCCTTAATTTTATAACTTTTCAATTTATTCTCTAGTTGTCAATTTTGTTTTTATAAATTTACGCATCCTTTATGTAAACGTCAACTATTTTTGTTTTCTTGTGCACACAACAATTTATTTTGATACTCATAAAGAATATCTATTGAAGAGGGCTCTATTGATAAATAAATTTATAGCGAAACCTTTTGAATAAAAACAACCTATGTTTCTCGAAAATACTGTAAATCAGAAAGAACAATTTGGCTGGATCGAAGTGATCTCAGGTTCTATGTTTTCTGGTAAAACAGAAGAGCTTATCCGAAGGTTAAAGCGCGCAAAATTTGCGCGTCAGAAAGTTGAGATATTTAAGCCTACGATTGATAGTCGTTATGATGAAGAAAAAGTTATTTCTCACGATAGTAATGAAATAAGATCTACACCTGTACCGGCTGCTGCTAATATTCCGATTCTAGCCGATGATTGTGACGTCGTTGGGATTGATGAGGCCCAGTTTTTTGATGATGAAATCGTACAAGTGTGTAATGATCTAGCAAATCGAGGAATTCGTGTTATCGTTGCGGGTTTGGATATGGATTATAAAGGAAATCCTTTTGGCCCCATGCCAGCCTTAATGGCTACTGCAGAATATGTTACTAAAGTGCATGCAGTTTGTACCCGCACTGGAAACCTAGCGAATTACAGCTATCGAAAATCTAAAAGTGACTCTTTAGTTCTCCTTGGAGAGACGGAAGAATATGAACCTTTAAGTCGGGCGGCATATTATAAAGCAATGCTTCGGGAAAAAGTTGTTAAAATGGAGATTAAAGATCCCGAAGAAATTCCTTCTGATAAGCAAGAATAACATATGCCAAAAGCAACTGAAACTATTCTTGAAATTGACTTAAACGCCTTAGCGCATAATTATCAATATCTTAGTTCAAAAGTTAATCCAACTACTAAGATTTTAGCTGTCGTTAAAGCAAACAGCTATGGAAGCGATGATGTAATTATTGCAAGAGAACTAGAAAAATTAGGCGTTGCCTATTTTGCTGTTGCTTATGCTAGCGAGGGTTTAAGCCTTCGTGACGCAAAAATTGAAACTCCGATTTTAGTGCTACATCCGCTACCTGTGAATTTTGATCTAATTCTAGAGCGTTGCCTGGAACCAAGTATTTATTCTCCTAAAATGCTTCGAGAATTTATCGCTTTCGCGGAAATAAAAAAACAAAAGAACTATCCAATACATTTAAAATTTAATACGGGGCTTAATAGACTTGGTTTCAGTAAAAATGAAGTTGATTGGATATTAGAACAATTAGAGAAAACATCTTCAGTTAAAGTTAAATCCATTTTCTCGCATTTAGCCGCCACGGATGATGATTTAGAATCAATATTTACGAAGAAACAATTGTCAAATTTCAGAAATATTTTCGAAAAGTTAATTGCCAATTTAGAATACACTCCAATACTTCATACGTTAAACACTTCTGGGGTGCTAAATTATCCAGAAGCCCAATACGATATGGTGAGGACTGGAATAGGCCTATATGGTTTCGGCAATAATCCCGAGGAAAATAAAAAGTTGAAGCCAATTGCCACCTTAAAAACTGTGATTTCTCAAATTCATAGAATTAAGCCTGGTGAGAGTGTTGGTTATAACCGAGCCTATACAGCAAGTGATTTCGAAACAACAGCAACCCTCCCTTTGGGTCACGCCGATGGAATAAGTCGCGCTTTTGGAAATGGAGTAGGCTGGGTAACTATTAAAGGTCAAAAAGCATCAATAATTGGAAATGTTTGTATGGATATGATTATGGTTGATATAACCAACATCAAATGTCAAGAAGGAGATGAAGTTATCGTTTTTGGCGCTAATCCAACTGCAGAGGATCTTTCAACAGCTATAAAATCGATTCCTTACGAGCTTCTTACCAATATTTCTCGACGCATTAAACGTACTATTCATCGAAAATAAAGTTCTCTTTTCTTTGTATTTTGTACTTTTACTCTTCATAAACCATTAAACCTAACACAAAATGTTAAAAGAATTTAAGAATTTTATTATGACCGGCAACGTAATCGACTTTGCCGTAGCCGTATTACTTGCCGGTGCCCTTGGCCTTGTAGTAAGTGGATTTGTAAACGATATTGTAATGCCTTTTGTAGGTCACTTCGCAGGAGGGTTAGACTTCGCTGACATGAAGGTTGTACTTGATGAGGCTATCATCGCCGCAGATGGGACCATTACTAAAGGTGAAAACGCTATTAGGTATGGTAAATGGATCAATACTATCATTAATTTAATTGTTGTTGGTTTCGTTTTATTCTTGATTGTAAAAGCTTATAACAAGACGAAAACTCCACCAGCACCTGCTGCTCCAACCGGGCCATCTGACAATGATTTATTAGGTGAAATTAGAGATCTTCTAAAAAAGTAAGAAAATAACTGTAACACACGCTACACTATTTATTCTAACTAACCCCTGCAGAGTTTAGAACTCTGCGGGGGTTATTTTTTTTTGGTTTTTTAGAAAGATTTAAACTAGTAACAACTATTTTTACGCACAAATAAAATTCTTATGAAGATAGCTGTAGTTGGTGCTACTGGAATGGTCGGAGCGGTAATATTAAAGATTCTTGAAGAACGTAATTTTCCAATTTCTGAATTACTACTTGTTGCATCAGAAAGATCGATTGGGAAGGAGTTACTGTTTAATGGCAAGCCACATATTGTTATTGGTTTAGAGGAGGCTGTTGCTGCAAAAGCAGATATTGCTCTTTTTTCTGCTGGTGGAGAAACCTCACTTGAATGGGGCCCTAAATTTGCAGAAGCAGGAACCACAGTCATCGACAATTCTTCGGCTTGGAGAATGGATCCTTCTAAAAAACTCATAGTCCCAGAAATAAATGCATCTGCCCTAACTAAAACCGATAAAATAATCGCGAACCCAAATTGCTCGACGATTCAATTGGTAATGACGCTTGCACCGTTACATAGAGAGTACAAAATGAAACGAGTTGTTGTTTCTACATATCAATCGGTTTCGGGAACAGGTGTGAAGGCAGTTCGCCAACTCGAAAATGAAATTTCTGGTATTAAAGGAGAAATGGCTTATCCATATCCTATTCACAAAAATGCAATCCCTCATTGTGATACTTTTGAAGCTAATGGCTATACTAAAGAAGAAATGAAATTAGCTCGGGAGCCACAAAAAATATTAAACGACCGAACTTTTTCAATTTCTGCAACGGCTGTTCGCATCCCCACGGCCGGAGGACATAGTGAAGCTGTAAATGTTGAATTTCTGAATGACTTCACCCTTGAGGCGGTTAGAAAATTACTTCATAATACAGCCGGTATTATTCTTCAAGACAATCCGGATACAAATACATACCCCATGCCAATGTTTGCTCATGATAAAGATGAAGTATTTGTTGGCCGAATTCGGAGAGACGAAACACAACCGAATACCTTAAACTTATGGATTGTTAGTGACAATCTTCGAAAAGGAGCTGCTACAAATGCTGTCCAAATAGCAGAATATTTAGTTAAAAATTCATTAGTCTAGTCAAATTCTGCATTTGGAAGTGTATAATTTTCACAACGCCAAAAGACAGGTGCCAAATCCTTGTTTATCACCTTACAATATTCCTGATCAGATCCAGACGGAAATGTTTGTTTAATAAGGGTTATAGATCTTACAGAAATAATAATCGGGGTGCTCTTAGTAATTAAAAACTGGGGCGCTTATCTTTCTCTTTTTACATAATTAATCGAAATAAATCTCGATTTCAAATAATTAAAGTCAGGTGTTAAATTTTTAAGTATCTTTAAGACATAACACTTAAAACCATCCCTATGAATTCTAATTTCGCTAAAATCCTACGCATCATTCTCAGCCTAGGGTTAATCATTTTTGGACTTAATAAGTTCTTCGGCTTTATGCCAATTCCCGAATTGCCAGAAGATGCCTCTAGTTTTATGTTCTCTCTTGAAGCATCAGGCTATGTTCTCCAAATCGTGGGATTTCTTGAAATTGTAATTGGTCTAATGCTATTAATAAATAAAGCGGTTCCTTTTGCCCTATTATTATTAGCTCCAATATCTGCAAACATTCTACTATTCCATCTTTTTCTTGATTT
>JBLHIC010000116.1:0-6598 GCA_047614245.1 Flavobacteriaceae bacterium | reverse complement strand
ATAAGCAAAATTTTGACAAAATTGAAAAAGCCATCGTCTTAAGCGAGACGTGAGATCAAATGCTTACCTATATTTCACCTTCTGGGATCTTTTTAACCGATATTCAGGGCAAGATTATATTTGTAAATCCGAGTTGGTGTGAAATTGCGGAGATACCTCAAAGAGGAGCGCTTAATAATAAATGGTTTGAAGCGATCCACCCCGACGATAAAGATGCGGTAAGACAAAAATAGGACGATGCGATTCGCACGAAAGAAGCACTTTAAAATAGATTTCGCTTTGCACACAAAGGTGGTGCTATTATCCTATTGTTAAACAAGTTAACTCCGATATTGAAAGGTCGAACAGACCTACCGACTTTGTCCGGATCGTTACTGATACAACAAGTATATAATCTATTTGTGATGCATGAATGCCTGTTTACCTAACAAGACTTCTTCTGTTTCTACATTATCTTCATCAGGGATGCAACAGTCCACGGGGCAAACAGCCGCGCATTGTGGCTCATCGTGAAATCCTTTACATTCGGTACACTTATCTGCTACTATATAGTAAACTTCATCACTCACAGGCTCTTGTGTTTCACCTGCATCCACCGCTTTACCATTTGGTAAAACGAGTTTCCCTTCTAGGTCTGTACCATCTGCATAACGCCAGTCATCTGCACCTTCATAGATTGCCGTATTTGGACATTCAGGTTCACAGGCACCACAGTTGATACATTCATCAGTTATTATAATTGCCATCGATTTTTCTTTATCTAACTTTGTGCAAATTTAACCCCTAGAAAGGGCAACTCCAAACGAAGTATGCAATTACAAGAAAGAATTAACGCTTTTGTACAATTAGGAAAGTTTTTGGGGCAGTTTTCTTGCTCCTCCGCTAAAGCTTCAGACGGTGCGCCAGCGGAAAGTCCTGCGAAACGATCTGGCATTTTACATAATGATACATTTTACGAGGGAATGCTTCTGCAATTGGAGGCTGCCAAGAACCACAACGGATGGTTTACACCAGATAACCTTTCATTCGCCTGCAATAGTTGGTCTGAAGCACTTTCCGAAGCGAATATCCAGAAATGGGTTTCCACATATAATTTTAACATCGTAGCCCCAAAAAGAGTAGCGATTATCATGGCAGGAAATGTACCCCTAGTAGGTTTTCACGACTTCCTCTCTGTATTAATAAGTGGTCATAAGGTAGTAGTTAAACTCTCTAGTAACGATAGGCAGCTACTTCCTTTTCTAGCCAAATATTTAACCGCTGTAGCCCCCCAACTGGATGGGAGTATTTCTTTTACCGAAAACAGACTTCAGGATTTTGACGCAGTTATAGCCACTGGAAGTAATAACACCGGGCGTTATTTTAATCATTATTTTGGAAAATACCCGCATATCATTCGCAAGAACCGAAATTCAATAGCTGTATTAACTGGAAACGAAACCAAGGAGCAGATGGAAGCTTTGGCAGATGATATTTTTAGATACTTCGGATTGGGGTGTCGCAATGTGTCCAAATTGTATATTCCTAACGATTTCAATAAAGATCTATTCTTTAATGGGATGTTTTCTTGGCAACGAATTATTAACAATAACAAATACATAAATAATTACGATTACAATAAAGCGGTTTACTTAATGAGTAACTTCGATTTATTGGACAATGAGTTTATGTTGCTAAAAGAAGACGAAGGCTTCTCCTCTCCTATCTCCGTAGTTTTTTATGAAAATTATTCTAGTTTAGATTCCATAGAACAAAAACTAGAACAAGATGCCAATGAGATTCAATGCATTGTCTCAACAGCTGGTCTTAAAAATGAAATTCCCTTCGGAAAAGCACAGTCTCCGGCACTATGGGATTACGCGGATAATGAAGATACCATAAAATTTCTCTTAGAACTATAGTCGTATTTACATTTTTGGTAAAAATTTAATTTCAAATTACGAAGTCTGTAATTATTTCGTTTGTTGAAAGTCTCTTAATAAATTATGTGTTTATTGATATTTAATAGGTTCATATTTCAGACCTTTGTGCTTCGAAAACACGTACTATGAAAAAACATAATTTTAGCGCAGGACCTAGCATATTGCCGCAGCCAGTAATAAAAAAAGCAGCCCAAGCAGTTACCAATTTTAATGATTCGGGTCTCTCTATATTGGAAGTATCGCATCGCAGCAAAGATATTGTTGCTGTGATGGAAGATGCACGGGAATTAGCCTTAGAACACTTAGGTCTACAAAACAAGGGCTATAAAGCGCTGTATTTGCAGGGTGGAGCAAGTTTAGAATTTCTAATGGTGGCCTATAATCTTCTGGAAACAAAAGGCGCCTATCTGAACACTGGAACTTGGGCAGATAAGTCAATCAAAGAAGCTAAATTAATAGGAGCTGTAGATGTTGTGGCCTCTTCTAAGGATCAAAACTTCAATTATATCCCAAAGAGTTTTACAATTCCGTCGGATGCAGATTACTTTCACTGTACAAGTAACAATACCATCTTTGGTACTCAAATGCAAGAATTCCCAGATACCGATGCTTCATTGGTATGTGATATGAGTAGCGATATTTTCTCACGTGTATTAGATTTCTCGAAGTTTGATTTGATTTACGCTGGCGCTCAGAAGAATATGGGACCTGCGGGAACCACCCTTGTTATTGTGAAGGAAGAGATTCTAGGTAAAGTTTCTCGGGTTATTCCGTCGATGTTGGACTATAAGATTCATATATCAAAAGACAGTATGTTTAATACACCTGCAGTTTTCCCAACTTATGTATCTATGCTTACCTTGGAGTGGTTGAGAGAACTTGGAGGGGTTTCTGAAATTGAAAAAATTAACAATGCCAAGGCAGCCTTATTATATTCAGAAATTGACAACAATCCGTTGTTTAATGGCTTTGTTACGAATGCAGAAGATCGTTCTAAAATGAATGCAACCTTCATTCTAAACGATGAAAAACTAAAAGACAGATTTGATTCTTTATGGAAAAGTGCCGATATTTCTGGGCTAAACGGACATAGAAGTGTGGGCGGTTATCGCGCATCGATGTATAATGCAATGCCATTGGAAAGCGTGCAAGTATTGGTAGATGTGATGCAAGAATTGAACCGTAAGGCTTAAGTAAAGGCAAGAAGAGTGACCATTCGCTTTGCTCACCGAAAGAAGAATTAGTTTAAGATTAAAGTATATTAGTTTAATTAAAAAATACCCGCTTTAGCGGCATACCTATGAAAGTATTAGCAAACGACGGAATATCCCAAACGGGGGTAGAGGCTTTGGAAAAAGCTGGAATTGAAGTGATTACCGTAAAGGTAGCTCAGGAGCAACTTGTAAAATATATCAATGAAAATCAGGTAGATGTCCTATTAGTACGCAGTGCTACCACGGCACGTAAAGCACTAATTGATGCCTGCCCAAGTCTTAAAATTATTGGACGTGGTGGTGTTGGAATGGACAATATAGATGTTGATTATGCCAGAGAGCAAGGACTGAAAGTGATCAATACTCCTGCCGCTTCATCATCATCTGTGGCCGAATTGGTTTTTGCGCATTTATTTACAGGGGTGCGTTATTTACACGACTCCAATAGAAATATGCCTTTGGATGGGGATAGTCGTTTTAAAGACCTTAAGAAAAACTACGCTGCAGGAAGTGAATTACGTGCGAAGACTATTGGAATAATAGGTTTTGGACGTATTGGGCAGGAGGTAGCAAAAATTGCTATTGGCTGCGGAATGAATGTGGTTGCTAGCGACCTATTTGTTTCTGAAGCGGATATACAGCTTGATTTCTTTGACGGGCAGCAGGCAACATTTAAAGTTAAAACAGTACCGATTTCAGATGTAATAAAGCAAAGTGATTTTATCACATTACACGTTCCGGCTCAAAAGGAATATGTGATTGGTAAAGCCGAAATTGATCAAATGAAAGATGGTACTGCGATCATTAATGCAGCAAGAGGTGGTGTTATTGATGAGGTGGCCTTGGTTGATGCGCTAGACAGCGGAAAACTTGCTTTTGCGGGCTTAGATACTTTTGAGAATGAACCCATCCCAGCGATGAAGGTTTTAATGAATGGTAAAATATCCCTAACCCCTCATATTGGTGCAGCGACAAACGAAGCGCAAGACAGAATTGGCACAGAACTAGCAAGTCAGATCGTGAGCATAATGGAGAATGCTTAGTGTTTTTCTGTATGTTTAATGATTTCTGAAAATCATAAAATTATGCCTTCAATAATAGATTTATTAAATAGTGGCTTAGGGAAACAGCTTATCGGTGGAGCAAGTGCTCAATCGGGTCAATCTCCTGAAAAAAAGTCCTCTGTATTGCACATAGCCCTTCCTTTTCTTTTGGGTACTATGAAACAAAATGGTAGCATAGCAGGTTTATTAGGTCCTTTAAACGGAAAACATGAGGGGAGATCTTAGATAATCTAGGAGGCTTTTTTTATGGAGGTGTTGATGATGTCGCAGGAATGGTCTTGGGAGGTCAGAAGAAAAAAGACCGCATAGGTGGTCTTTTAGCAAGATTATTCGGAAAATAATTTTTACAGAAATGAAAATGAAAATCCGACAGAAGTCGGGATGGTTTTTTTGTTAAAGGGCGTTAAAAGATGGTGTTACAAAAGACAATTTTGTAATTTTAAAAAAAAGTTATGAAATATATACTTGTAATTTTAGTAGCGATAGTCGGCTTTTACAGCTGCGATTCAAGCAAGTCTACAATGAAAGGTACTGCGAACGCGCTCACTGCAAATGACACGATACGTATTGCAAACGACAGTTTAGAATACGAAATACTTATTATTGAGCCCGGCTTCAACACTTGGATTCTTACCCAGCCGCCAAAAGGCTATTATGGGATTCCCTTTCTAGAGTCTAGAAATCGGAATTTTGTATACGAATACAACAACAGGGTGTTTAATCCTCAACGTTATTCGGCTATATTATACCCGCAACAAATTAATTATGAGATGGGTACACATTACGGACTTGAGGTAAATTATATGTTATATAATTACTTCCTCTATTTTCAACAGAAGTATAAACAGAAATTTATAAGCGGTAGAAATTGAAAAGACTTAAAAAGAAATGGGACATTGAGAGCAACTGGCAGCTATTTGTAATACTAGCTGTATTTTCAGTTACGGGCTACTCATCGCTTATAATTGCAAAACCTATATTAGCGTTTATCGGACTCACACAAGAGGCAACTAATCCTTGGATATATAGGCCTTTACGCCTTATATTGATATTTCCGTTTTACCAAATACTGATTCTCGTTTATGGATGGTTATTCGGACAGTTTCAGTTTTTCTGGAATTTTGAAAAAAAGATGTTGCGTCGCATGAAACTAGGATTTTTACTAAAAAAAGATTGATTCAGAAGAACGAAATATCGCATAGGTTTCTAGCATTACTGCTCGCCTTTGCGCTACTCATTCCGACAGCTATTCAGTTTTCACATGCATTTGAAAATCACAAGAACGATCTATGTACTGAAGTTGCCGCGCATATTCATCCAGAAAAGATGGATTGCTCCATCTGTGACTTTCACTTTTCAACCTTTAATTTTGAGGTACAAGGCTTTCAGCCCTTAGTAGTTTCTAGGGCGTTTCTGAAACCCCATGCTGGCGAAGTATCTTCTCTAAAAAATACAAAACACGTCCATTCCCAACAGCGAGGACCGCCTTCTTTATATTAAATTATTAGTTTACATAAAAGTATTTAATTAATTTAATACTAACAAGTTATGAAATATTTCTATTTATTTCTATTTTGCTGTTCTATGGTTTTTAATTCGGAGGCTCAGAACAGTCTTTTAGGCACGGTTACCAATAAAAACAACAACGAACCATTAATCGCAAACGTCTACTTTCCGAAGTTAGGAATAGGAACAGTAGCAGATTTTAATGGAGCTTATACCATTGCTAATATTTCAGAAGGAACCTATTCGGTTGTCTTTTCTCTTTTAGGATATACAACCATTTCTAAAAGAATATCAATTCCTGAAGACACAAGCCTTCCGCTAGATATTGAAATGGTAGAAACTGCTATTGAAATGGAACAAGTTATCATCTCTACCCCATTTCATAAATTACAAAGTGACAATGTTATGAAAGTAGATCGTGTTGCAATCAACGAACTTCAAGCGAAGGGTGCTGTAACACTATCTGAAGGACTTTCAGACATTGGCGGTGTTTCTATAGTAAGTACAGGAATAGGGATCGGAAAACCTGTTATTCGAGGTCTAAGTTCCAATCGGGTGCTCACTTATGCCCAAGGCGTACGCTTGGAAAATCAGCAATTTGGCGAGGAGCACGGATTGGGAATCAATGCGGCAGGAATAGAAAGTGTTGAGGTAATTAAAGGCCCCGCCTCCCTACTCTATGGTAGTGACGCACTTGGCGGTGTTCTTTATATCAATCCAGAAAAATTTACTGAAACCAATAAGATCGCGGCAGATTTTAACAGCGCCTACTATTCCAATACGCTAGGAACGGCGTTGAATCTAGGCGCTAAAGTCTCTGGGGAAAAGCTTAAATTTCTAGTTCGTGGAGCTACAATGACGCACAGCGATTACGAAACAGGAAGTGGGCAGC
>JBLHIC010000115.1:0-6765 GCA_047614245.1 Flavobacteriaceae bacterium | reverse complement strand
ATCTAACCATCTAACCATCTAACCATCTAACCATCTAACCATCTAACCATCTAACCATCTAACCATCTAACCATCTAACCATCTAACCATCTCACTTTATCCAATCGAAATTTCATCAGACAGCTCATTGCTGTCTCCTTTTTTATAAGGAAAGTATTTTTTAAGTTGCTGTCCGGCTTTTAATATTCCATCAACCAGACCATTTGCCATTTCTGCATTCTTAAATTTCGAAATAATAGCATCTTTTGTGCTTTCCCAAAAATCGGATGCGACAAGGTCATTAATTCCTTTATCTCCCATTATTACGAGCTCTCTATCTTCGACTGCTACATAAATAAGCACGCCGTTACTTAGCTTGGTGTTGCCCATATGAAGTGTGTCAAATACTTGGGCAGCTCGATCCAATACGTCAATTTTAGTTTTACTGTTTGTTGGTGTCGAAGTAGCTTCCAAATGCACGCGAATTTCCCCAGAGGTATTTTGCTCTGCCTTACGAATGGCTTCTATAATTTCGGATTCTTCATCTGGAGTAAAAAACGCTTCAATTTTTGACATGTGTTCTATTTTCCGAAGTCAAATTCAACCTTGGGAGCCTTTTCTCTGCCTTTATCTGCCTTGAAATATACCATCTCTGAAAACTCCCCAATGAATGTATTTACCATATTATTTGGAAAGGATTTTATGTGTTTATTAAAAGGTAATACTGCTTCATTAAACCGATTCCGTTCTACATTGATGCGGTTTTCGGTGCGCTCTAACTCGTTGATAAGTTCTTTAAAATTTTCATTTGCTTTCAGGTCGGGATAACGTTCAAACACGACTAATAAGCGAGATAAGGCAGAAGTAAGTCCTTGCTGGGCTTGTTGAAATTGTTCTAGCTGCGCGGGAGTTATATTTGAAGGATCTATTTGGATTGACGTAGCCTTGCTTCTTGCTTCTATTACTTTGACAAGAGTTTCTTGTTCAAATTCGGCGTATCCCTTCGCTGTATTAACGATGTTCGGAATTAAATCGGCACGCCGCTGATAAGAACTTTCTACATTACCCCATTGTGCTGTTGCATTTTCTTGTAGTTCGATCCCCGTATTGTAAAATTTTGGACCCAGTGTAAACCCTGCTAGCAATAAAATCGCTACTATAACGATGATGCCGATTAGAGATTTTTTCATAATAATAGTTTAAAGTTGTTCTTTGATTTTAAGTAATTCGGCTTTAACTGTTTCCAGTTTACGAATTATTTCAAAGTGATTAAGCGTTTTTTGTTTGTTTTCCTTGAGATGAATTTTCGCACCTTCCAAGGTAAAACCTCTTTCCTTTACTAAATGAAAGATTAGCTCGAGTATTTTAACATCCTCTGGCGTAAACTTTCTGTTTCCTTTGGCATTTTTCTTAGGCTTCAGGGCATCAAATTCTTTCTCCCAAAAACGAATTAAGGAGGTATTCACATTAAAGGCCTTGGCAACTTCGCCAATTCCATAGTATCGTTTTTCAGGTAAATCGATGTGCATTAGTCGAGCGATTGATTTTCTTGTTGCGACGCTCGCAGCATATTTATAAATTCTTCAGGGCTCAAGTTTCCGTAGTAAAAATTGATAGGATTAATACGTCTACCATCTTTAAAAATCTCATAGTGCAGATGAGGTGCTTCTGATCTCCCTGTACTTCCAACAAATCCAATTAGATCCCCTCTTTTTACTCGTTTACCGCGACGAACGTTGTATTTATATAAATGGGCATAAAGACTTTGATAACCATATCCGTGGTCGATACGAATGTGTCTTCCATAACCTGAAGCTGAATTGTCGGCACGGACAACCTTACCATCACCAGAGGCATAAACTGGTGTTCCACGCGGGGCAGTGAAATCCATTCCAAAGTGAAATTTACTAGCCTTGGTGAATGGATCGGTGCGATACCCAAATCCGGACGCCATACGAGTAAGATCCTCATTATTGACAGGTTGAATCGCCGGAATGGCTTCTAACAATTTTTCTTTTTCTTCAGCCAGCTTGGCAATCTCATCCAAGGATTTCGACTGTACTACAATTTGCTTAGTTAAAATGTCAATGCGTCTACTTGATGAAATTATTAATTTTGAATTGTCAAAGCCTTCTAAATCTTTGTATCGATTGATTCCACCAAAACCTGCTTTACGTTGTTCTTCCGCAATAGGATTAGCCTCGAAATAAATGCGATATAAATTATTGTCACGATCTGCTACTTCTTCAAGAACGGTAAAGGCCTGATCCATCTTTTTATTTAAAAGATTAAACTGCAAACTCATATTATTGAGTTCTCGTTTCAAAGCCTTTTCTTTTGGAGTTTCTATATATGGTAAATTGATATAAATAAGTAATAACAGAAAACCACTCAATAGCATTCCTGCCGTACTTAAAGCAATAATTCTGAATCGGCGTCCTTTTTTCTTTTCAATTTTTCGATAGGAAAGAGTCTCACTATCATAATAATATTTGACCTTTGACATACGCTAAAAAACCATATTTTTGTTTCGTGGTTAAAAGTGTTAAAGCCTGAAACGATTTACAAATATAGAAATTGTTTAGGTACTATACTAAAGCAACATTTTAGTATAATCTTTTGTATGCCAACTCGCTTTCACAATTTTGAAATTCTGAAACTAAGATATTCATGAAATTACAAACTCGCATTCCATTAGACCCGGAGCTCCAGCAGATAGATTATGAGTCAAAGATCTTATTGATGGGTTCTTGTTTTACTGAAAATATAGGGGAACGACTAGTGTTTTATAAATTTCAGAACCTTATCAATCCATTTGGAATTGTATTTCACCCCCTTGCAATTGAGAAATTGATTACAAGGGCGATAAATGAAGATCTTTATACGGAGACAGATTTAATCTTTCAGAATGAGCAATGGCATTGTTTCGAAGTGCATTCTAGCTTAAGTCATCATCGAAAAGATGATTTTTTATCTGGTTTGAACGAAAAACTAAAACAGCTTCGGGAATACCTTCTCACTGCCACACATATTATTTTCACGTATGGGACCGCTTGGGTATATCGATATATAGAAACAGATTCTATAGTTGCCAATTGTCATAAAATTCCGCAGAAAAAATTCTTAAAAGAATTGCTTACCGTTGAAGAGATATCGGCAAGTATTGAAAATACTTTAATTTTAATTAAGGATATCAATCCTCAGGTTAAATTTATACATACTATCTCTCCAGTACGTCATTTAAAAGATGGTTTTGTAGAAAACGCTATTAGCAAGGCGCATTTAATTTCAGGTTTGCATGAGTTAATAGCACCTCAAAAAAGTATTTACTATTTCCCTGCTTATGAAATCATGATGGATGAATTGCGTGATTATCGTTTTTATAATGAGGATATGGTTCACCCCAATAAGACCGCTATTACAATAATATGGGAGCAATTTACAAAGGTATGGATAGCTTCAGAAACTGAAGAGCTTCAAAAAGAAATTGCTGGTATTCAAGCCGGTTTGTTGCATCGTCCATTCAATCCTAAGAGTGAAGCGCATCGATTATTTTTAAAGGATCTTCAGCAAAAAATAGTTTCGCTGAAACTTCGGCTTCCAAATATAAAATGAATAAAAATGAAATTCAAAATACTGCTTTTTTCTTTTTTAAAAGTCACGCCCAATTTGCCCCCCGAAAAATAATAGATGCAGATATCCTATCCTCTTGGTTAATTTTTGTAGCAGACCTTGATGGTGACGATTTTATAGATGTTATTGCTGCAGAAGGAAGTGAAGACAGAATGTGATTCCTTGTACTAGCTTTTATGTCATAACTAGGTAAAATAATTGTATTTTTAGACATCAGATTTATAATTGACTTCAATTTAAACAATCCATCTACAAATGAAAAATTTCGTAAAATTTAGCGCAGTAATTTTATTGCTTGGAAGTTTCACACTTCAGGCACAAGAAAAAGATCCTGTAATTGATAATATTATTAAAGAAGCCACAGAAAATTCACAATTAGAGCTTCTTGGCTACGAATTGATGGATAAGATAGGTCCGAGATTAGTTGGAACACCACAAATGAAAATGGCCAACGATTGGGCGGTGAATAAATACAGTTCTTGGGGAATTTCTGCAAAAAATGAAAAGTGGGGCGAATGGCGCGGATGGGAAAGAGGTATAACGCATATCGATATGGTTCATCCTAGACTTCAATCGCTTGATGGAACACAATTAGCTTGGAATCCCAGTACTTCTAGTGAGGGAGTTACAGCAGAGTTGATAACACTTCCTATGGTTAAAGATTCTCTTGCTTTCGATACCTGGCTCCCAAATGTAAAAGGGAAGCTTGTTATGATCTCTATGAAGCAACCTACAGGGCGTCCCGATTATAATTGGGAAGAGTTTGCAACCGAAGAATCTTTTGAGAAAATGAAGAAAGATCGGATGGATCAAAGAACGGCTTGGAGAAATAATATGAAAAACACGGGCTATAATAGAAGAACATTACCTACTGCCTTAGAAAATGCTGGGGCTGTCGGAATTGTTGCCAGTAACTGGTCCAAAGGTTTTGGGGTGAACAAAATATTTAGTGCAAGAACAAAGGCAATCCCAACAGTAGATTTGGAGCTTGAAGATTATTCGATGCTATATAGAATGGTAGAGTATGGAGATAAGCCTGAAATTAAAGTTGTTGCTGAGTCTAAGGAACTAGGTAAAGTGCCTAATTTCAATACAATTGCTGAAATAAAAGGGACTGAAAAACCCGATGAGTATGTTATTTTATCTGCACATTTTGATTCTTGGGATGGAGGAACCGGCGCAACTGACAACGGGACTGGAACCTTAGTGATGATGGAGACAATGAGAATACTAAAGAAGATGTATCCTAATCCGAAGCGAACCATTTTAGTGGGGCATTGGGGAAGTGAAGAACAAGGACTCAATGGATCAAGAGCGTTTGTAGAAGACCATCCAGAGATTGTAAAGAATATTCAAGCAGTTTTTAATCAGGATAATGGTACAGGGAGAGTAGTTCGCCTTTCAGGAGCAGGTTTTTTACACGCTTATGACTATCTGGGAAGATGGCTACATCCAGTTCCGAAGGATATTAAAGATCCTATTGAAACAACATTTCCAGGTTCTCCAAGTGGTGGTGGTTCCGACAATGCATCCTTTTTGGCTGCCGGAGCACCTTCATTTAATTTAAGCTCATTGAATTGGTCTTATTGGGATTATACTTGGCATACAAATAGAGATACCTACGATAAGATTGTTTTTGATGATGTGAGAAGCAATGTGATTTTAGCAGCGATTTTAACCTATATGGCTTGTGAAGATCCAAACCGGACGTCAAAAGAGCAAAGTGTTTTACCAATTAGTAGAAGAACTGGTAAGCAGGCAACTTGGCCGAAACCTCGTTCTCCAGAAAGAGACGGAGGGCAGTAAAAAAGTATATAAAAAGTGAAGCGGTTCTTCAGTGAAATTATAGATTGAAGGCCTCTTTCACCTTATCGACGTAATCTAGTTTTTCCCAAGTAAAAGTTTCAACTTCTTTTGTTACGCTTTCTCCTGTTGGAGATACAAATGTCACGTTTTTCTTTTCTGAAGTTCTACCCATATGTCCATAGGCGGCAGTTTCAGAATAGATAGGGTTTCTTAGTTTTAGACGTTGCTCAATAAAGTAAGGACGCATATCAAAAAGACTCTCTACAATTTTGCTTATTTCACCATCGGTCATATTTACCTTAGCCGTTCTATAAGTTTCTACATTGATACTCGTAGGCTTTGCTACCCCAATGGCATAGGAGACTTGTACTAAAACTTCTTTACATAATCCTGCGGCAACTAAATTCTTAGCAATATGTCTAGTAGCATAAGCACCAGAGCGATCTACTTTAGAAGGATCTTTTCCTGAAAAAGCTCCACCACCATGTGCTCCTTTTCCGCCGTAAGTATCCACAATAATTTTTCTTCCTGTAAGTCCGGTGTCACCGTGAGGTCCACCAATTACAAAGGTTCCTGTTGGGTTGATGTGATAAGTAATATCGTCGTTAAATAAAGCTTGAATGTTCGCTGGTAATTTTGATTTTACTTTTGGTATTAAGATAGAAATGATGTCCTTTTTAATTCTTTCTAACATTACATTCTCCTCTGCATCGAAATCATCGTGCTGCGTCGAAACAACAATCGCATCAATGCGCTTAGGTACATTATCGTCACTATATTCTATGGTTACCTGAGATTTTGAATCGGGACGTAAATATGGAATTTCGTTTCCTTCATGTCTTAAATTTGCAAGTTCTTTTAATAGGCGATGAGAGAGCTCTAACGCTAAAGGCATATAGTTTTCTGTCTCGTCGGTTGCGTATCCAAACATCATTCCTTGATCCCCTGCGCCTTGCTCTTCTTTAGTGGCTCGATCTACACCTTGGTTGATATCTGGCGACTGCTCGTGGATTGCAGAAAAAACACCGCATGAACTTCCGTCGAACATATATTCACTTTTAGTATATCCTATTTTATTGATGACATCCCTTGCAATTTTTTGAACGTCCAAATAGGTGTTGCTCTTTACTTCTCCTGCAAGTACAACTTGCCCCGTCGTTACCAGAGTTTCGCAAGCTACTTTCGATTCTGGATCAAAAGCTAGAAAATTATCAATTAGCGCGTCACTAATTTGATCTGCAACTTTATCCGGGTGTCCTTCAGAAACACTTTCCGAAGTAAATAAATAAGCCATAAAATGGTTTTTTAATTAAGTTTCTAAGTGTGATTTGACGAAAGCGTCGAAGG
>JBLHIC010000114.1:0-6836 GCA_047614245.1 Flavobacteriaceae bacterium | reverse complement strand
GTCTACCAATTCCACCACACCAGCAATTATACTAAAGATGTCAAATTAACCTTGAATCCAGCGCGCCTGCCTGCCGGCAAAGGCAGGTCTACCAATTCCGCCACTCGAGCAAATATGGACGGCAAAAATAATAAATTCTTATGAGTAAAAACCGTATTTGTAAGAAAACAATAAAGTGTTTCGCCCTCACCGCACTTTTGTGCACTTTGTATCAAAAGTACTACGCTCACAAAGGGAGCGTATATTATTTATAACGTAGATCCAGATATTCATCGGGATCGTTCAATAATTCGTTTTGTCAACACGATTCGCTTTACAAAACGAGATTTCTCAATTTTGTTAGTAAATCCTAATATCATTTTTTCAGAAAGACTCTTGATTAATTTACATTTGCATCCATTATCACATAATAACACAACTTCATACTTATGACTAAGCCCGACCCTAAGATCTTTGCCTGTAAACAAAGTGAGTCCCTAGCTCAAGATATTGCTCGCTTATTTGGCGTCCCCCTAGGGAATGTAATTACATCGCACTATAGTGATGGCGAATTTCAACCTTCATTTGAAGAATCGGTTCGCGGGAGTCGTGTTTTTATTATTGGCTCTACCTTTCCAAATAGTGATCACCTCATGGAAATGCTCCTTATGTTGGATGCTGCCAAACGATCATCGGCTAGGCATATAACTGCTGTACTGCCTTATTTTGGCTGGGCGCGACAAGACCGTAAAGACAAGCCACGTGTTCCCATTGCTGCAAAACTAGTAGCGAAAATGTTGGAAACCGCCGGAGCAACTCGTGTCATCACGATGGATTTACATGCCGACCAAATTCAAGGCTTTTTCGAAAAACCTGTTGACCATTTATTTGCATCGACAGTTTTCTTGCCATACCTGCGCAAATTAAATTTAGACAACCTTACCATTGCTTCACCCGATATGGGAGGGTCTAAAAGAGCATACGCCTATTCTAAAGCCATGTCAAGTGATGTTGTTATTTGTTACAAACAGCGTGAGAAGGCAAATATTATCTCACACATGGAACTCATTGGTGATGTAAATGGAAAAAATGTAGTGCTTGTTGATGATATGGTCGATACTGCCGGAACCTTAACGAAAGCTGCCGACCTTATGATGGAGCGTGGAGCGTTGAGTGTACGTGCTATTTGTACACATCCAATTCTTTCAGGTAATGCCTACGAGAAACTTGAAAATTCTAAACTCCAAGAACTAATTGTAACCGACTCTATTCCGCTTAGACAAGAAAGCAGCAAAATTAGAGTCATTACTTGTGCTAATTTATTTGCCGATGTAATGCTAAGTGTTCACTCAAATGAATCCATTAGTTCTAAGTTCTTGATGTAGCAAAAAGACAATAGACAAAAAAACTCAGTTTCATAGGCAGATCTTTATGCCTTTCGGTCACCATAATTGGATAAGCACAGTGCACGCCCAGCCCGTTTTGCCTTTGGCAATCGACCCCTCCCAAAATAAGGAAGGAAGTTTGGTTTATCATAGCCATACCAATATTATACTCTCCCTCTGGGAGAGTCGCGCTTTTGAAACGCAGTGCACAAAAGTGCGGTGAGGGCAAACCTCTTCTCTTTTTCTATACTCTGTATTATTTTCTCTTTCTTCTTTCCACTTTTTCAGAAAAAATAGTACATTTGCACCCTCTTACGCCAAAATGGCTTCAGAGGGCAAAACCCCCTCGATTAGAGAAATTAATTTAATTATTTAAAATGAAATCAATTACAATCAACGGATCTCAAAGAGAAAGCGTGGGCAAGGTAGCTACCAAAGCCCTACGTAATGCTGGAATGGTTCCTTGCGTAGTATACGGAGGAGATAAACCTGTTCACTTTTCATCACCAGAATTATCTTTTAAAAATTTAATCTACACCCCGGACGTTCACACAGTTGTGATTGCCTTGGAAGACGGTACTAAAGTAAATGCCATTCTTCAAGACATTCAATTTCACCCGGTAAGTGATCGTATCCTACACATGGATTTCTACCAAATATATGATGATAAAGAAGTGATGATGGAAATTCCTGTACGTGTTACAGGTAACTCTCGTGGCGTTAGAAATGGTGGTGTTTTACGAATTGTAACTCGTAAATTACGTGTCAAAGCACTTCCTGCAAACCTTCCTGATTTTATCGAAGCTGATATCACAGAAATGAAAATTGGAGAGAAGATGTACATCACGAATGTAAAATCTGATAACTTCATTATCCAACATACAGATAACACTGTTATTTGTCAAGTTAGAACTTCTCGTGTTGCTGTTGAGGATGAAGTTGAAGAAGAAGGTGCAGAGGTTGCAGAAGGAGAAGCTGCTGCTGAAGGTGCAGAAGCTCCTGCTGAAGCTTAATACTTCTATTGAGAATATAATTCAAAAGCATTCCGTTAATTCGGGATGCTTTTTTTATTTTTACTGAAAACATTCGCAGCTTATGTTCGACTATTTCCGAAGGTTTTTCGGTTTTACGAAAAATAGTGATTCTGAAAATGCTCAGGAACGTATAAAAAGTTCCCCCGATCAAGTCGGGGAAGTAAACATGAAAAAATTTCTCATCGTTGGATTAGGTAATATCGGCCCAAAATATTATAACACCAGACATAATATAGGCTTTAAAACGCTCGATTATCTAGCCGAAAAAGAAGCCCTATCCTGGGAAACCGCAAAACTTGGCGATATCACTAGCCACAAAGTTAAAGGCAGAACACTTATCCTACTGAAACCAAGTACCTTTATGAATTTAAGCGGTAAAGCCGTTAAATATTGGCTCGATAAAGAGAAAATTCCTCTTGAGAATTTATTGGTAGTTACAGATGATCTCAACTTGCCCTTCGGAAGCATTCGAGTTAAAACTAAAGGAAGTGACGGAGGACATAACGGACTAAAGGACATTCAGAACGTTTTGCAAACAATAAAATACAATCGCTTCCGATTTGGAATAAGTGACGAATTTTCCCAAGGCCGTCAAATTGATTATGTCCTTGGAGATTGGACTTCAGAAGAAGAGAAGCAACTCCCAGAGCGATTTGAAATCAGTAAAAAAATTATTGAATCCTTCGGACTTGCAGGCATTAATATTACTATGAATAGCTATAACGGTAAGTAACGTGAATATATATCCTTCAGCTTCAAAATATAATAATCCTCGTGCGAGTGTTGTAACAATTGGAACCTTCGATGGCGTCCATATTGGGCATAAGGAAATATTAAATCGTCTAATAACAACAGCCAAGAATGAAGATTTGGATTCTGTAGTTCTCACATTCTTTCCACACCCAAGAATGGTATTACAAACCGATTCTTCTATTAAACTTATTAATACCATTGAGGAGCGTACAGATTTAATGGATAAAGCTGGATTGGATCACTTCATAATTCATCCATTTACAAAAGCCTTTTCAAGGCTAACGGCACTCGAATTTGTTAGAGATATTTTAGTTCATAAATTGAACATTAAGAAAATTGTTATTGGCTACGATCATCGCTTCGGCAGAAACAGAAATGCAAACATCGAAGACCTTAAAATATTTGGATTGACCTATGGTTTCGACGTAGAGGAAATTAGTGCTCAGGAGTTAGACGACGTCGCCGTAAGTTCTACAAAAATTAGAAATGCCCTTGAATCGGGCGACATTGAAACCGCAAATACATATTTAGGATATCCATTTATGTTGTGTGGGATTGTAGTCAAAGGCAAAGCAATAGGCCGTACCATCCAATATCCAACTGCCAATCTTGAGCTTTCTGAAGATTACAAATTGATACCAAAAGAAGGCGTTTATGTGGTGAAGGCCACTATAAATAAGAAAACAGTCTACGGTTTAACCAGCATAGGAACGAACCCCACTGTAGGTGGAACCGTAAAAACTATTGAAACATATTTCTTAAATTTCAGCGATAATTTATACGAAAAGAAACTGCAAATAGAATTCCTCACTCACGTGCGCGACGAAGAAACTTTCGAGTCGATGGACGCACTAAAAAAAGCAATTCTACGTGATGAAAATTTTGCAAGAAATTTTCTAAAAAACCATGAATAAACTTCTCTTCAAACAAATTGACAATACTGGGATCGTATTATTTCGGGTGGTATTTGGATTGTTAATTACTATTGAAGCTTTTGGGGCAATTGCTACAGGCTGGGTGCGACGCACTTTTGTCGAACCTGAATTTACATTCAATTTTATCGGATTCGAATTTTTACAGCCGCTCGTTGGCACTACGATGTATTTCTATTTTGTACTCATGGGCATCTTCGGGCTCATGGTAATGCTGGGATATAAATATCGCATCAGTATGGTCGCATATGCACTCCTGTGGTCGGCAGTCTATCTCATGCAAAAAAGCTCGTACAACAATCATTATTACTTAATGATGCTCCTATGTTGGGTTATGGCATTCGTTCCTGCCCATCGACAGCTTTCAATAGATGCAAAGCTTGATACTACCATAAAATCCAACGCCATCCCTAGATGGTGCCTGCTCGCACTAATTCTACAGGTTTGGCTTGTGTATACCTTTGCTTCGGTTGCAAAGTTTTATCCAGATTGGTTGAATGGCACGGCCATCGCATTATTTATGAATGGGAAAAAGGCCTATTGGCTCATTGGCCCCACGCTCCAATTGGATTGGGTGCAGCATGCCATCATTTATGTTGGAATATTATTCGATTTATTAATTATCCCTTTACTGCTCTGGAAGCGAACTCGTATGTTCGGATTTGTAATCTCGGTGCCTTTTCACCTCTTTAATTCTGTCGTATTTCAAATTGGAATATTTCCATATATGTCGATAGCGTTTGCCCTCTTTTTCTTTTCTTCGGAAACGCTAAAGAAAAGGTTCATGCCTAAAAATTACCAAACGGTAGTTGATGATATTGGCGAATTTAATTCCTCCGGCCATCGAGCAAAATACAACAATGTACTGATCGGTATATTTTTTATCTACTTTATCATACAACTAGCACTTCCATTGCGTCACTGGTCTATCAAGGACGATGTATTATGGACCGAAGAAGGCCATCGCCTTAGTTGGCGTATGATGCTTCGCTCCAAAAGTGGCCGTGTCGCTATTTGGGTAGTTGATAAAGAATGTGGTGAAAGATATCGTTATAACTACAATGAACTATTAAAGAACGGACAAAAACACTCTTTTAAAACAAAACCTGATCTAATATGGCAACTTGCCCAGCGAATAAAAAATATTGAAGCTGAAAAAGGGGTTGATGTAGCAGTTTATGTTGATGCCAAGGTTAGCGTTAATGGGGGCGTATTTCATCAATTTACCAATCCTGAAGTAGATCTAGCCGCTATGAAGTGGCAACACTTTAAACATCACGAATGGATTTTACCATCCCCTGGAGATTATCACAAAAAGGATGATATAAAATAAGTCTATTTCCGTAAATTTGCTGGCCTAAACGTCCATTACATGTTACAAATAACTGAAATAAGAGAACAAAAAGAAAAGATGATTACTGCACTTGCCAAAAGAGGTTTAGATGCGACACAGGTGCTTGAAGATGTAACTACAACTGACGAACTTCGCCGGAATACACAAGCCAAACTAGACGAAACACTTTCCCAGTCTAATATATTCTCAAAGGAGATAGGTATGTTGTTTAAAAAGGGCGACACCCAAAAAGCAGCGCTTTTAAAAGAAAAAACAGTTCAATTAAAAGAAATTTCCAAAGCATTAAACGAACAACTTACTGAAGCTTCAGAAAAACTTCAGCAGTTACTTTATACAATTCCTAATATTCCCAACGAACTTGTCCCCTCTGGTACCGATGAAAATGACAATGAGGAAATCTTTCAGGAAGGTAGCATCCCAGTTTTAGCTGAAGGGTCGATGCCTCATTGGGAACTAGCTAAGAAATACGACATTATTAACTTCGAATTGGGTGTGAAGATTACCGGTGCTGGTTTTCCTGTTTACAAAGGAAAAGGTGCTCGGTTACAACGCGCGCTAATAGCCTACTTCTTAGATAAAAATACCGCAGCTGGTTATACCGAATACCAAGTTCCGCATTTAGTAAATGAAGCATCAGCATACGGGACAGGGGCCTTACCGGACAAAGAGGGCCAAATGTACCACGCAACCGAGGATGATTTATATTTAATCCCAACTGCAGAAGTTCCCATTACTAATATGTTTCGTGGGGATCTAATAACCGCGAACGATTTACCTATCCTTTGTACTGGATATACGCCTTGTTTCCGAAGGGAGGCAGGTAGTTATGGTGCTCATGTTCGAGGCTTGAACAGATTACATCAATTTGACAAGGTTGAAATCGTAAGAATTGAACATCCAGATAAAAGTGCCGAAGCTATAGACGGTATGGTCGAACATGTTAAGGATATTTTACGCGAATTAAAATTGCCCTATAGAATTCTTCGGTTATGTGGTGGCGATTTGGGTTTTACCGCAGCATTGACCTATGATTTTGAAGTTTTTTCAACAGCTCAGGATCGTTGGTTAGAGATTTCTTCAATATCTAATTTTGAAACATTTCAGGCAAACAGATTAAAATTACGTTTTAAAGATAAGGACGGCAAGAACAAACTTACACATACGCTAAACGGTAGTTCATTGGCTTTACCAAGAGTTTTAGCTGGCATTTTGGAAAACTATCAAACTTCTGATGGAATCAAAATTCCTGATGTTCTGATTCCATATTGTGGTTTCGATTTTATCAAGGAATAGACTTATATAATGAAGTGGTTCTCTTATATGCTTACCATCTTGATTTCTTGATTTAGCCGAAATAAGACTAATTATTGACACTAATATAAACTTAGTCTCTTCGTTC
>JBLHIC010000113.1:0-6948 GCA_047614245.1 Flavobacteriaceae bacterium | reverse complement strand
GTTGAATATTCATTTAATACAACCGCTATAATTCATTTTAAGTCTATTAAGAGCTTCTCTATAAACCCTGTGAAAAGCCTTGAAATTCAAGTGCCAAAGTTGACAGACCACAAGACGTTTTCTTGAGCAACATTACTTCTTTATGATAACAAGTGCGGCATATAATTCTTGATAATTCTAAAACAAAAACACATTTAGACTTAATGTTGAATTTAAAACTTAACTTTGATTTCGTTACGCCAATTTCACATAAAGACTTAGGATTCATTATATAAATCGTATAAGTTTAAAGGTCATTAGAATCTTAATAAAACTAACTTAATAAATATGTCTAATAATAACGAGGTGTCAATTCAAACTACTCAACGAACATTTGTTCCAATACTTATTATAGCTGGTCTGTTTTTTATATTCGGTTTTGTCACTTGGATCAATGGTGCGTTAATTCCTTTTATGAAAACCATCAGCGAGTTAACAGAGGCGCAATCTTATTTTGTTGCGACTGCCTCTTATATCTCATTTGTTGTTATGGCTTTGCCAGCGTCCTATATTTTAGAAAAGATAGGATTCAGAAAAGGTATGTCTTTAGGTTTGGTCGTTATGGCAATAGGCGCCTTAATTTTTATACCGGCAGCTGAATCGAGAACTTATTGGTTATTTTTAACTGGGATATTTATTCAAGGCGCAGGAATGACATTGTTGCAAACAGCTTCAAATCCATACATTACAATCTTAGGTCCAATAGATAGTGCCGCAAAGCGTATTGCAATAATGGGTATCGCTAACAAGGTAGCTGGGGCCTTAGGTTCCGTTATTTTTGGTGCAATTTTGTTATCTGGAATTGGTGACATTAAAGAAAAATTAGGGGAGGTAGGTGCTGCTGAAAAAGCTGATTTACTAAATACGATGGCAGAGAGTGTAGTCACACCTTATCTTATAATGGCCATTGTTTTATTTGTCTTAGGCTTATTGATTCTAAAGGCGCCTTTGCCACATGTTGAGGCAGAACCAATAGAGGAGGCTAAAGATGGTGAAAAATCAAAAACGAGTATTTTTCAATTTCCTCATTTATGGCTAGGTGTATTGGCATTGTTCCTTTATGTAGGGGTGGAAGTAATAGCTGGCGACACCATAATTTCTTATGGTCTAGCCTTAGAAATTCCTGTTGAAAAGGCTAAGTTTTTTACTTTATTTACGCTTATGGCAATGGTAGCAACCTACGCCTTAGGAGTGTTTTTAATTCCTAAATATATGAGTCAGGCTTTTGCATTAAAAGCAAGTGCTATTTTAGGGATTGTTTTATCCTTTTGCGTGGTGTTTTCTACCGGTTTCACTTCGGTTCTCTTTGTTGCTGCTTTAGGAATTGCAAATGCATTGGTTTGGCCAGCAATATGGCCTTTGGCATTAACAGGCTTAGGGAAGTTTACTAAAACCGCTTCTGCCTTGCTCATAATGGCTATTTCAGGTGGTGCGATTCTACCTCCTTTATATGGTGCACTGGTGGATAATAAGAAAGAGCATTTGCTTCAAAGCGGGGTTGATGGCGTTACGGCTGCAGCCCAATCTGCTTCTTTTGGATATTGGATTTTACTGCCTTGTTATATCGTGATTCTTTATTATGCGTTCGCAGGGCATAAAGTTGGAATTAAAAAATCTTAAGCTTAGTTCGTATTTATCTAAGAAAGGATACGTATTTCTAAATACTATTTTGTTCAGTTCTAATATACCGATCGGAACAGTTAAATACTGTTTAAGATTTATGACTCCTATAACTATTATGATTTCTATTTTTCGGTATTTTTGACAAAGACTATTTTTACATAAAACACATTTCATGGAAGGATCTTATAAAGCAATCGTAAATGATACTTACGATTTTAGCATCTCAAAAGATGATGCGTATAATTTGGATACTTTGACTTCAAATTCGAGTGTACACGTCATAAATAATGACCAGTCTAGCACTGTTGAAATAATAAAGGCAGACTTTTTAAATAGAAACTATATTATTAAAGTCAACGGTAATAGGTATGTAATTCACATTGAAAATGAATTAGATAGACTTATAACTGAAATGGGTTTATCCCTAACGGAAGATAAGGTTGCTAGTGAAATAGAAGCTCCTATGCCGGGTCTGATTATAGACATATTTGTTTCTGAAGGACAAGAAGTTAAGAAAGGAGATTTCCTGTGTGTCCTTGAAGCAATGAAAATGGAAAATACACTTTTATCCACGGGAGATGGCGTAGTTAAAAGCGTTAAAATTTCTAAGGGACAAACGGTTGAGAAGGGGCATGTGATAATTGAATTTGAGAAATAGTTATGATAAAAAAAATATTAGTTGCAAACAGAGGCGAAATTGCATTACGCGTTATGAAAACTGCGCGCAAAATGGGTATTAAAACTGTAGCCGTTTATTCTGAAGCAGATCGAAATGCTCCTCATGTTAAATTTGCCGACGAAGCTGTCCTTATTGGTCCACCGCCGTCGAGTCAATCTTACCTTAAAGGAGATAAGATTATTGAAGTCGCCAAAGAATTGAATGTTGATGCCATTCATCCAGGATATGGGTTTCTGAGTGAAAATGCAGATTTCGCTGAAAAAGTCGAAGAAAGTGGAATGATTTTTATCGGACCTAAATCTCATGCTATTCGGATAATGGGGAGTAAACTTGCTGCTAAGGATGCCGTTAAAAAATATGACATCCCCATGGTTCCTGGAATCGATCAAGCGGTTACAGATATTGATAAGGCTTCAGAAATGGCAAAGGAAATTGGCTTTCCTGTTTTAATAAAGGCTTCAGCTGGAGGAGGAGGAAAGGGTATGCGAATAGTTGATAATGAATCAGAAATCAAAGAGCAAATGACGCGAGCCATAAGCGAAGCTGAAAGTGCTTTTGGAGACGGTTCTGTTTTCGTTGAAAAATATGTTAGTTCTCCCCGACACATCGAAATTCAAGTTTTAGCAGATAATCACGGAAATGTTGTTCATCTTTTTGAACGTGAGTGCAGTATCCAGAGGCGGCACCAAAAAGTAGTAGAGGAAGCGCCGTCTGTGATATTAACGTCAGAATTGCGATCAAAAATGGGGCAGGCAGCAGTATTAGTCGCCAAAGCCTGTGATTATGTGGGTACTGGAACTGTGGAATTTCTAATGGACGCCGATTTAAATTTTTACTTTCTTGAAATGAATACGCGTTTGCAAGTGGAGCATCCAGTCACAGAGTATATCACTGGAATTGATCTTGTAGAACAACAAATAAAGGTTGCCAATGGAGAAAAATTAGCTTTCCAACAAGAAGATTTAAAAATTAATGGACATTCGATGGAGTTGCGTGTATATGCTGAAGACTCTATTAATAATTTTATGCCTAGCGTAGGGGTTCTTGAAGTATATCGCCCCCCTGTTGGAGAGAATATTAGAGTGGATGATGGTTTCGAGGAAGGGATGCAAGTTCCAATTCAGTATGACCCTATGCTTTCAAAGTTAATTACATATGGTAAAACGAGATCTGAGGCGATTCAGTTAATGATTGAGGCCATATCTAATTACGAGATTCAAGGGGTTAGTACGACGCTGCCCTTTGGGAAATTTGTATTTCAACATGAAGCCTTCCGAAGTGGAAAATTCGATACTCACTTTGTAAAGGACTTTTATTCTGAAGAGAAAATGAAGGATAGCTTTATGGAGGAAGCTAGTATCGCAGCACGAGCAGCACTAAAACAATATTTGGTAGATTCTGAAAAACTACGCCTTCCCATTAATTAATTTGTAGCATTATTATGAGTGATTCAATTAAAAAATTACAAGATAAATTAGCCGAAGCCTACAAAGGTGGGGGAGAAAAGCGAATTCAAAGACAACACAGCAAGAAGAAATTAACTGCTCGTGAGCGTGTTCAATATTTGTTGGATGACGGATCGTTTGAAGAAATGGGTATTTTGGTTACCCATCGTACAACCGATTTTGGAATGGACAAAGAAATTTATTATGGGGACGGTGTTGTCACTGGTTATGGTTCAATAGCTGGTCGCCTCGTTTATGTATACGCCCAGGATTTTACTGTTTTTGGAGGAGCACTTTCTGAAACACATGCTGAAAAAATATGCAAAGTCATGGATCATGCGGTACGCGTGGGAGCACCAATAATTGGATTAAATGATTCGGGAGGAGCTAGAATTCAAGAGGGTGTTCGTTCCTTAGGAGGATATGCCGATATATTTTATCGCAACGTGCAAGCTTCTGGTGTAGTGCCACAAATATCGGCTATTATGGGCCCTTGTGCTGGAGGAGCTGTTTATTCTCCCGCTATGACAGACTTTACATTGATGGTGCAAGACAGCAGTTATATGTTCGTTACAGGTCCGAATGTTGTTAAAACCGTTACCAATGAAAATGTAACTTCTGAAGAATTGGGAGGTGCAAGAACGCATGCGACTAAAAGTGGAGTAACTCATTTTACAGCGGCAAGTGATATTGTTTGTTTGAATCAAATCAAGCGGCTACTTAGTTATCTTCCTCAGAACAATAAAAGTACAACCGAAAAGTTGCCTTTTGAATTAGGAAATGAGGTTCGAGAGCAATTAGAAACTATCTTGCCCGATTCGTCCAACAAGCCTTATGACATGCATGATGTTATACAAGGAATTATTGATAAAGATTCCCTGTTTGAAGTTCATAAGGATTATGCTGAGAATATTATTGTGGGTTTTGCACGTTTAGGAGGCAGAAGTATTGGTATTGTTGCCAATCAACCAATGAGATTAGCGGGAGTATTGGATGTTGATAGTTCTAAAAAAGCAGCCCGATTTACTCGTTTCTGTGATTGTTTTAATATTCCATTATTGGTGTTAGTTGATGTACCTGGATTTCTACCAGGAACCGATCAAGAATGGAATGGTATTATTTTAAACGGTGCTAAATTGTTGTACGCTTTAAGTGAGGCAACTGTGCCAAGAGTTACGGTAATTACTCGAAAGGCCTATGGTGGAGCATATGATGTGATGAACAGCAAGCATATAGGAGCAGACATGAATTTTGCTTGGCCTACTGCTGAAATAGCTGTAATGGGAGCCAAGGGGGCGAGTGAAATTATCTTTAAGAATGAAATTTCAGCAGCTGATGATCCCGCTTTAAAGCTTTCTGAAAAAGAGGCAGAATACGCGGAAAAATTTGCGAATCCTTTTAGAGCGGCCCAGCGTGGGTTCATAGATGAAGTGATACTCCCAAAAAATACGCGGCGCAAGTTATTAAAGGCATTTGCTATGCTCGAAACTAAAGAGGTAAATCGACCCAAAAGAAAGCACGGGAATATTCCGCTTTAGGAGAAATGACTTCTCGATACTAAATTCAAATGTACTGCGTACTTTGAATTTCACTCGAAGTGACAGTGAATTATAAAATGTAAAACTGGTCAAGTCCAATCAGGGAAGTTTAATAATAAATAAACAATATAAAATAACCAATAACCAATAACCCAGCACCCATATAGGTTGTCAGTTCGAGTGATCCCGATGCAATCGGGATTGTATCGAGAACCCAGCTTTAGCTAAAACGGTAAAGAGCTGGAGCTAGCTTAACATTGTTTAGGTGAAATTTGGTTCTACTAATTAAGTTCAACATTTAGTTCTATTTATCGGCATTAGTATTTTCATCATAAACTCCAATCAATTAATTTTCAAAGTCTAGATTGCTAGGCGCTACTATTTTCGGTTCTACTAAATCTTTGCGTTTTAAATCAGCAACAACTTCAAAACTAATATTATCAAACCAAACTTTACCGGATCCTACGATTAAAGAGCCAAAGTTTAAGGATAATGCATTCTTAGGGACATCAAGTGTTATTTCATGTTTGGTCCAATCGGTAGTTCCCTTAATCTTTCTTTGTCGCATATTTTCGAAACTTAAAACGCGCTTTTGATTTTCTCCATCGACACGAAACCAAAGACCAGCCCATTTCTTTACATTTTCTGTTTTAAGATATCCAGATAACTTCACTCTTTTCCCCAAATAATTTTTTGCAGAACAAGACTGCATTAATGTTCCAAACCCTTTCGTCTTTTTTTCTTTAGATTCTATTATAGCAGAGCTAACTCCAGTATAGAAAGTACTAGTGTCAAGCCTTGTTTCATACCCATTTGGGTTAGAACCCGCCTTAAACCAATTATCTAGATTATTTAATGGCGTAAAAGAATAAGTGCCAATTATGATTGCAAGTACTACTACTATTGAAAATATCTTTTTCATAATTTATATATTAAAGTTTAACGATGTTTAAAGTATTATATAACTATTAGTGTATTAAGTACATTAACTTCTTTTAACTTTCTTATTGGGAAGAAAGTTAATTTTATGAATCGTGTAATTGTGGTTTGATAGAATAAGGAAGTTGAGTGTTATAACTGAAAAGAAATATATAGACACTCAAAACATAAAACTAGATGAAGTATGTCAATTCGAGTGATTCCGTTGCAATCGGGATTCTAACGAGAACCTTATGGAATCCAAAATCTACAGATAACTGAGAAAAAAGAAGAAAGGGGGAAAAGGAAAGAAGTGACTTCTCGACACACAATTTAAATGGACTATTCTACTTTGAATTCTGTAGCTTTTTGATTTCACACAAAATATCGTTTATAGTTTGTAGGACTATGTGAATTAAGTATTTTTGATGTTCTATATTCGGGATGTGGCGCAGTCCGGTAGCGTACATGGCTGGGGGTCATGTGGTCGCAGGTTCAAATCCTGTCATCCCGACTGAATGTAAAATGATCCAGTGAAACTGGGTCATTTTTTATTTCCAAACGTGTCAAAGCGTAGCATTTGTAAACGATTGGAAATAAAAAATGTGATCGCTGCAAGCGGTCATTTTCCATTTGCAACGATTGTTCATTGGGATTCTACAAATCCAGTTAGCATTTGTAAACGATTGGAAATAAAAAATGTGAT
>JBLHIC010000112.1:0-6955 GCA_047614245.1 Flavobacteriaceae bacterium | reverse complement strand
ATGAATTGAGGCCTAATATTTTCGACGTTGATCAAGAGTACGGAAAACAGTTTATTTGGATTATTGCAAGCTGCGTATTAGGTGTGTTTTTCTTAATTATTGACTATGCGATAATTACTCGCTTTGCTTTCGAAACTTATGGTGTCATCATGTTGATGTTGGTTTCAGTCCTAATTTTTGGTAAAGAAATAAATGGAGCTAGATCGTGGTTTGGTATAGGAGGTGTCGGAATCCAACCATCCGAATTTGCGAAATTTGCTACTACATTGGCGTTATCCAAGTACTTGACTGAGCCCAATGTGAGAATGGATAATTTGAAAACTAAAATCACTGCGGTCGCTATCATTGCATTTCCTGCGGCTTTAATATTATTACAACCAGATACAGGTACTGTCTTAGTCTTTATTGGCTTTGTTTTTATGATGTATCGTGAAGGGCTTTCTGGAAATATTTTGCTGTTTGGACTTTTTTCTATAATTCTAGCAATAGCTACATTACTTACTAATGCTACTAGTATAGCTATACCCTTCATTGATTTCGAACTTAAAGGTGTTTACACTGTTTTAGTATTTATTTTCCTTTTAGGAAGTATCTTGTTAGTAGCCACTCAAAAGCTTATGTTACCAAGATTTCGTAAAAAATTAATGGTGCAAATCATAGGGTTTACAGTAGTTTGTATGGCATTTACAAGCACAGTTAATTATGCCTTCAATGATATATTGAGCCCTCACCAACAAGTGCGAATAAACATCTTGTTAGGACTTGAGCAAGATCCACAAGGAGCGGGATACAATGTGTTGCAATCAAAAACTTCGATAGGCTCTGGAGGATTTCTTGGAAAAGGATATTTGAATGGCACATTGACCAAGTTTAAATATGTTCCTATGCAAAGCACTGATTTTATCTTTTGCACAGTTGGAGAGGAATTTGGATTTATTGGTAGCTTAATAGTTGTGAGTTTGTTCTTAATATTAATACTGAGAATCATTCTACTAGCAGAAAGACAGCGATCTAGTTTTGCACGTATTTTCGGGTATAGTACTGCCTCTATATTTTTTATTCACTTAGCCATTAATATAGGCATGGCTGTCGGATTAGCCCCAGTCATAGGTATTCCATTACCATTTTTTAGCTATGGAGGCTCTTCTTTGTTTGGATTTACCTTGCTATTATTTGTTTTTTTGAAATTAGATACCGAGCGATTATCAGTCCTAAGGTAATTAGTGCGATATATTAATTGTAAACTCTTAGTACATTGCTGTTTTGATTATAGCTTGTCTGATAAGTTGTAAGGGATACTTCTGCAGGGCCAGAAACGGGGCTGCCATCAGTTAATAAGAATTTTGACTTGGAACATGCGTCAAGGACAAAAAAATTAGTAGAATCTACATCAACTCGACACCTATTAGAAACTATATATGGACTATGCCTATCATAAGCACTAAATTCAGTTTGGGAGTTTCGATAGATGATAATCCCCATAGACCCGCCATTAACATATACCCAGCCACTTGGAGATTGTATGTTTAAATAGCTTGGATTACTCAAATTCATAGAAAAATCAACCGCAGGAACGGGTACTTGATTGTCTTTTTTATCACATGACCAAATCAAGGTAAAAAGAAATAATAGGGCAAAAACTCGTTTCATCATGTAAAATTAATCAAATTTAGGGCTTATAACTTTTTGTGAAACGACTTTACCCATATCTATATTGTTGCCTACTATTTGTTATCTGCACAGGAGCAGTAAATGGGTATGGACAGTCTAATGGTGAAAACAAATACCAAGAAATCAATAAAAGGAAAGTAAGAGAACTTGAAAAAGAATATAAAAAAGCATTAAAGCATCATAAGAAAATACAAGGAGGAAGAACAAAGAGAATAAGGAGAAAGCACGCTAAATCGTCAAAACAATTACGATTAAATAAAAAAAGATTGTTTCCTCAGACAATAAAAGGCGGGTCTCATAAAAAAGGAATTAGGCGATTGAATAAACGCAAAAAAGTAAAGTCTTTTCAATCAAGTATTAAAAAAGGACTGAATAAAATAGGTGATGGTTTGTCTAAAATAGGGACTCTTTTTAAGAAAATTAAGCTACCGAAGCCTAAATGGCCAAGTGTTTTTAAGAAAAAATAGCTACCGTTGACTAAATAGAGGAGGTAATGGAACTACAATAGACTGGTGTTTATTGTTCGTAAAAAAAACGAAATATTTTTTTTATATGTTTGATAACTAGCTATTTTCGATGAGTTGATAAAATAATATTAGAAAAAATTAAAGGACTAATTGAATAAGAATAATTAACAGTGTGTTGATAAGCAGTTAAAATTGATAGCCTTCGGAACTAAAAATTTTTATCTTTACGGCCTTTGTTAAAAAACGTTAATCAATATTTAACGCAAACTGTTTTAATATGATGAGAAAAATATACTCTCTGTTACTCGCTATTATGATTACTTCTTCTGCAGCATATGCTCAAGTGGGATCTGGTAGTTTGAAAGGTACCCTTACTGACATGAACTCAGGAGAACCATTGCCCTTTGTGAACATTATTGTGGAACAAAATGGTAACCAAATTTCGGGTGGTGTCACTGATTTTGATGGGAAATTTTACATCAAACCTCTTACCCCAGGTAATTATGACCTAAAAGTTTCTTCGGTTGGTTATAAGAGTAAGATTATTGCAGGGATTCAAGTGAATGGTAGTAAAATTACTTTTCAAGATGTAAAACTGGAACCAGGTATTCAATTAAAAGAAATAGAAATTGTAAATTATACTGTGCCTTTAATTGATAAGGATGGTGGTGCTTCAGGTGGAACAATTACTAGAGATGATATTGCTGCTTTACCAACACGTTCTATTAGTGGGATTGCATCTACCATTGGGGGTGTTTCTTCTGCTGGTGCTGGTGGTGGATTAAGTGTACGTGGAGCTCGTTCTGAAAACACCTTTACTTACATTGATGGGATTAAAGTACGTGGGTCTAGTAATATCCCTAAAAGTGCCATTCAAGAAGTAAATGTTATTACGGGTGGTGTTCCTGCAAACTATGGAGATGCTACAGGTGGTATTATCTCTATTACGACCAGAGGGCCTTCTAGTGTTTTCTACGGAGGAGTAGAAGCACTAACATCTGGATTTAAAGTTGGAGACAACACTGTTGGCTTAGATGCGTTTGGCTATAATTTGTTTGAAGCATATTTAGCTGGACCAATTTTATTTAAAAAAGACAGTGCTGGAGCTAATGCTAAACCATTACTTGGGTTCTTTGTTTCCGCCAATTATCAGCATGATGTTGACAATTCACCTTCTTTTATTGGTTCTTATAAGTTGAAAGATGAAAAAAGAGAAGAATTGTTAAATAACCCACTTAGATTAAGTCGAACTGGAAACGGAACAGTGTTCAATTCTGATTATGTCCGTAATGAAGATTTAGAGTTCTTGAAAACAAAAGAGAATGCATCTAGAACAAATGCTTCTTTGAGTGGTAAAATTGATGTTACTACTACTCCAACCATTAATTTAACATTTGGTGGTAGTATGAATTATAATAGAGGACAAGATTGGAATTTTGCAAATTCACTATACAACAGTGAAAATAATGAGTTGCGGACTAGCTTCGATTGGCGTGTTTATGGTCGGTTTACACAAAGATTTACTGATCCTAACGCGGACAAGGAAAGCGCAAGTGTTGTGAAAAACGCCTTTTATACGGTTATGGTTGATTACTCGAAAGCATTTCAGCAAAGAGAAGATGAAACACATGGCGATAATTTCTTTGCCTATGGCCATATCGGATTCTTCGATATTGAAAGAAGAAAAAGATACTCATTAGTTGATGCTACTCAAGGTGTATCAGGTGATGAATATTACGCACTTTCAGGATATGAAGATATAAAAGTAACTTTTACGCCAAGTGAAGACAATAAAGATTTGGCTTCCATTACATCAGGTTATTTCAACTTGTTTAAAGATGATTCTTCTAAAACAGAAAGTTTTGCTCAAATCAGATCCAATGGTGGAATAGTAAACGGTGAATCTGGAGCAACTATTTACGGCGATTGGAACAACATTGGCACACAAAATAATCGTTTTGATAAGCTAGATAGAAATCAATTTCGTGTTACGGCTTCTGGTTCTGCAGATATTGGCGATCATGCTATTACTATGGGTGTAGAGTATGAGCAACGTATTGATAGGTACTTCCTTGTAAATCCTCGGGTTACTAATTCAAATTTATGGCAAGAAATGAGACAGTCTGCCAATTTCCATGTCCGAGAATTGAATTATGGAAATGATACTACTGGAGTAAATAAAGCGGACTCAACAGAAGTAAATAGAGTTGATGGAATTCCTTATTACGATTTTAATTACTTAGTGGGAAATGATCAAACGACCTTTTCGAAAAACTTAAGATTAAAATTAGGTCTTGACACAAATGGCCGTGAGCAAATAAATATTGACAACATTAATCCGGACTTTTTTAGTCTTGATATGTTTTCAGGAGATGAATTACTGAATGATGGTAATAATTATGTAAATTATTATGGATATGATTTTGCTGGAAGAAAACAAGGGTCACGACCTAGTTTTGACGACTTTTTCACAGCAACTGATAAATATGGTAACTTAACCAGACCTGTTGCTCCATTCGAACCAATTTATATTTCTGGTTACATCATGGATAAATTTGCATTGGATGATATTGTCTTTAATGTTGGATTGAGAATTGATAGATATGATGCAAATCAGAAAGTATTAAAAGATCCTTATTTAATGCGGGAGGCTAAAACGGCTGGCGAATTAAGAGGTGATACTAGACTAGGCGAAATACCTAGCAATATTGGAGATGACTATGTAGTTTACGTTGATGATTTTAAAGATCCTGGTCAATATACAGGATATAGAGATGGTGATCAATGGTTTAGCGCTGAAGGTCAACCAATCAATGACCCTAAAGCTATACGAGGAAGTAGCGGTGTTATTCAACCATACTTAGTTGATCCTAACAATGATGTGTTAACACCAAATGCTTTTAAAGATTACGTGCCACAGATTAATCCTATGCCTAGAATTAGTTTTTCATTCCCAATTTCTGACGAGGCTGTATTTTTTGCGCATTATGATATCTTAACACAACGACCTACTTCTAATTCTAGATTAGACGTTATTAGTTATTTGTATTCTGATCGTAGAACATATGACGATGGAATAAACAATCCTAATCTTAAACCGACAAGAACAATTGATTATGAATTTGGTTTTCAACAAGCATTGGATAAAAGCTCTGCCTTGAAAATTGCTATCTTTTATAGAGACATGCGTGACATGATTCAAGCGCGTAGTATCAATGAAGCATACCCGAGAACATACATCACTTTTGATAACGTCGATTTTGGTACAATTAAAGGAACTACCATTAGCTATGATCTAAGAAAAACGGGTAACATTACCTTAAAGGCTTCTTATACCTTACAGTTTGCTAATGGTACAGGTTCAAGTACTACAACTGGAATTGCATTAGCTAGAACACAGTCTCCTAACTTACGTACGATTAACCCACTTGGAAATGATCAACGTCATAGGATCAATGCAACATTCGACTACAGATACGGGTCAGGAAAAGATTATAATGGACCAACCATTGCTGGTAAGAAAATCTTGGAACGTACGGGGCTTAATTTCATAACAAACTTAGGGTCTGGAGTACCATATAGTGCACGTTTTAGAAACTCTTCAGGGGAGGACGGACCTATAAACGGAAGTTTAAATGGTTCTAGATTACCATGGGAGTTTACCACTGATTTAATGCTTGATAAATCTATTCCATTAAAATTGGGTAAAAACAATGGTGATGCTAAAAAATCTGCCATGCTAAATATTTACTTAATGGTTAATAATTTGTTTAATACACAAAATATATATCAAGTTCATGCGATTACTGGTAATCCAGATGATGATGGGTATTTGGAAAGCGCACAAGCGCAATTGATTCAATCTCAACAGGTAGATCCAACTTCTTATGAGCAGTTGTATAGTATAAACATGAACAACCCTGGTTTCTATGGTTCTCCACGAACCATTCGTCTAGGAGCTAGTTTGAACTTTTAATTGAAAGCTATAATATTATCAAATATGATACTTAATTATAAAAATATTGTTACTGGATGTCTGACACTAATGGTGTTTTGTGGAAATGCAAGAGACATCAATTTTAGACTAAAAAAAGGTAAAGGGCATGTCAAAGCGTTGAGCGCGAATTGCAGTCCTGCCTCCCAAAGAGCACAATTGGCATTTAACAATGTTGCTGCACGTCTTGCTAATGGAGGAACCTTATGGAATGATGCCACAACTGGTTCTAGTTACGCAGTGCCCAAAGGAGCTGTTCCTCAAACACATGCTTTATACGCAGGTGCTTTATGGATGGGTGGAGAAGATCCAGTAGGTAATTTAAAGTTAGCAGCCTCTACTTTTGGTGGTAATACTGGTTCTGATTTTTGGCCAGGCCCATTAGATATTGGTGGTACAGCAGAGATTTCACCAAGTGAATGCTTAGAATGGGACAAAATGTATGTTACTTCTAAATCGGAAGTGGCGGCACATCGTGCTCATTTTGCAGTACCAGAAGGTCAACGTGAAGGTACTTACTCAACTCCTAGCACAATTGTAAACTGGCCGGCAACTGGTAATAGTTCAAGTAAAGATACATACATCGCTCCGTTTTTTGATGCAGGTGAAGATGGAGTATACGACCCTGAAGAGGGAGATTATCCTGGATACGATTTGACTGGAAATGTTGAATGCCGTTCTGACGAACGTTTTGTACCATTATTTGGTGATACAACTGTTTATTGGGTTTTTAATGACAAAGGAAATAGTCATGCAAGTGGCGGCTCTCCTATTGGTATGGAAATTAGAGCACAAGCATTTGCTTTCTCTTCTGAAGATGAAG
>JBLHIC010000111.1:0-6963 GCA_047614245.1 Flavobacteriaceae bacterium | reverse complement strand
GCAGTTATATTAACCCCAGCTACTTGCCCTTGCAGTGCCTCCTCAATTCTAGTTGGTGCAAGTTCTTCAATTGTTTCACTTGTAACCACTGAGACGGCTCCGGTAATTTCCTTCTTTCTTTGAGTTCCATAACCCACAACGATTACCTCGTCAAGTGACTCTGAATCCGTTTCTAACCTAATTGTAAGAAATTGGGAAGATGTTATTGTCACTTCCTTAGGTTTGAAACCCAAATAAGAGATCTCTAAAACCGCATTCATTGGAATTCCATCAATGCTGAAATTTCCATCGAAATCTGAAATAACACCATTTGAAGTTCCTTTTTGTATTACGGAAGCACCTAATAAAGGAAAATTGGTGTCCTCTTCAATTAAAGTTCCTTTAACATCAAAATTTTGTGCGAAGGAAATCGTTGTGAAGAGTAAAAATGTTGTAATAAGTAAACTGTATTTCATCTGGCTAAAATTATATGGTCAATTTAGCCTGTACAATTAGCAAAAACACAAAATAATCCTATACAAAAAACATACATGACAATTAAATCTTATCACTTTTATGAATATGGTAATAACTTGTGAATGTTTTCAGCAGATTAGCAATGTTAATAGATCGTTAAGAAATACCAAATAGAGGCAAAACTCATACCCTAAAAAACAACATGTTGTGGTAATGTTGTATTTATGTTGTACTTAACTTGTGGCTTGATGAGTTGACTAAAGACGAATAAAATAGTCATTTAGGTTTATATCCCTGCTAAGGTTAATTTTTTTACGCAGTCTATAACGCTTTATTTCAACACTTCGGTGAGAGATATTGAGTAAAGGAGCTATTTCCTTAGAGGATAGGTTCATTCGCAAATAGACACACAATCGTAAATCATTTGATGTAAGCTCTGGGTGTATTTCTTTAACCTTTTTGAAGAAATTTTTATCTGCATGATTAAAAGCTTCTTCAAAAAACTTCCAATCTTCCTTATTATTCAAATTCTTATCAATAACCTTCATTACAGAGCGAATACCAGATTCGTCTTTTAATTGGCTTAATTCATCCTTTATTGCATTGAGGGTCTCATTCTTTTTAATCATGTTCATCGTAGAGATAGCAAGCTCTCTATTTCTGGCTTCAATGTCCAAGCTAAGATGGTTGTTGCGTAATTGGATAATCTCTTTTTGTGCTTCCATTTCCTTCAACTCAATATCTTTACTTGTTTTTTCCAATAATACCTTCCTCTGGCGTCTATAATATCCTGTATAAGCTGTGTTGATACCAATGAAAAATATTAGCGCAATTAGAATATAACCTGCAATTGCTGTATTGGTTCTATACCAAGGTCGATCAATTTCAAATTTGGTGCTAATCTCGTTTGAAGATAACACGTTTCCAGTCCGCGATCTAGCTTTAAATATATATTCACCGGGTGGTAAATTTTCAAATGCAATCGTGTTATTTGTAACCCAATTACTCCAATCACTATTATAGCCCTCCAGAAAATATTGATACTCTGTGGTTAAAAATTTACTGAAATCTGGCGCACTATAATAAAAACTAATCGTATTCTCATCGGCTTTCAGGCTCGTCAAATCATTATAAATTGGAAATCTAACCTCAACATTATCTCTTCTAACCTTAATTGAATTGAGATAAATTGCGTTATCGTGTGGCTCCGTGATTGTTTTATCCATTATCAAATAACCAGACGCAGTCCCTAGAAGATGTTTTCCATTATTCAAGACTGAAATATTTTCGTAACCAATTATTGAATTTCTAAGAGCACTTGGAATCGCAAGTGTATTGACAATTAATTCTTTTGAAAACTGTCCTCTCCCAATATAGCTTACGGTTTTTTCAGAAAACAACCATAAATTATCATCTAAGTCAACAACCATTTTCCCAGATGTGTATTTATTCTCTTTAGAGAATACCGAACTTATAAAAGTGTCTTTGACAAACAATTTCTTCTCAAGATCATAGGTAAAAACCCCATTTTCTGAAGCATATAACAATTTACCGTCAAATTTTATAAGACCAGAACCTTTTCCCTTACTTGCCGTAGTATCTATAGCAACATTCGTGATGTTTTGATATTCTTTATCGACTTTAAGCTTAAAAACCCCTTTATACTCATGATTTATCCATAAAGTATTTTCATTACCAACTTCTAAAAACTTTCCCGAATAATCAAATCCATTAATTCTATTTTTTAATCGCCACTGCCCTGCTTTTTTTTCTAAAACACTTAAGCCAGCATAATTCCCTTGTAATAAATCTGAACTATTAGGAATAACCTGAATATTCCAAGTGCCCGGTATAGAAGAGACCAACTTGGCCTTGCCATCCTGAATTGCAAATGTTCCCAGGTTATGCGCACAAAACAAGGTGTTGTCATGAAGAAATAAATCCCATACCTGCCCATTTGTTCTAGCAACAAATTTAAAGTCTACATCAGTTGTATTGTCCTTATAAAACAATCCTTGATTGGTGCCAACGTATAATTTACCTTCATACTCCTTCGAAGCATATACCGCTCCTATTTTACCTTTTTCATCATTAAAAATTCTAAGAGGAGACTTCAAGTTTATCAAATCGATTCCATTGTCCAGCCCCACCCAAATGTTTTCATCCTTATCCTCATATAGTGACAAGACAGTATTATTATTAAGACCATTCGTCTGATTTAAACTATAACTTAATCTACCCAAAGGATCCATGAGTAATAGTCCCTTAGATATCGTCCCTATTGCATATGAACCATCTTTAAGTTTAATACCACTATAAACACTTTCCTCTTCGAGCTCATTATCGGCCGGTATTATCCATTTTGTGATTTTATCACTACTTAATTTAAAGAAACCATTCGTTTCAGTTAAAATGAGCAACTCTTCATTATCACCAAAAATATTAATGATGCGGTTATCCTTTAATGCGTCAAGGGCTTCGAACCTTTCAGAAATACCATTGGTGATTTTAAAAATGCCTTCTTTTACGTCCTGAAAATAAATACTATCATCGATCTTGAACATATTTACTATTCCCGAGGTAGTAATATGGGAAATAGTCTCTTTTTGAATATTATAAATATATATTCGATTCAATGATTGGAAAAGTACCCAGTCGCCTATTGCTTCAATACCCCAAAAATGCTCATCTTCAATCATTTCGGAGTAGACAGTTTCGCCTAAAGAAAAGTATTCCAGTTTCCCAGTTACATCCCTTTGCCAAAAACCAAAATCCATATAACTTCCAGTATATATCTTCCCATTTCGGGCAAGTACACATCTTAAAATAGTTCCGTTAGGGGAAGCATAATCATTCCAATTTTCACCATTATACTCCAGCAATCCTTTATTATTAGCCACATAAAGATAATTGTCATCGGATTGTGTAATTGCCCAATTCTGGTTCCCGCCCTTGTATTCCTCTGAACTATAAGATGTTATTGGAGGAAGCTCTTGAGCGATGCCATCAAAGGTCAAAAAGCAAATAAAAATGAAGGTGAAAATTGATTGAAAATTCAAAGTCTAATAATCTAATTATTTTCTATAAATGTAAATTAAATTTAAATAAAAATCACTTTTGTAAATAAAAAGCGTGACCTAAGAACCTACTAAACCATTATTTGATTAATAACAAATACTCCCAAGGTTTTAAAAAGTGTCTTACATTTGGGTTTAAAATTACGGTCTCGTTTGTTAAAGCATTTATAAATTCTCCAGAAATTGGAAAACTAAAATCTACAGCCTCTTTCGATAGATTGGCGACATAAATAAACTCACTCTCATCTTTTAATCTCTGAAAAGCCAAAATAGAAGCATTGTTAGATGTCTCGATTCGTTCATATTTTGCTGCATTCTTACCTCCTTTTAGCGCTGGATAGTTATTCTTTAGATATCCAAGCTTTTCCAAAAGAGGCCAAATTTTTCCTTTTTTCTTCGGAATACTATCCTTTTCAAAGAACTTAAGTCTATGGTCCAAATCATATTCCTGTCCGCTGTAAATTAAAGGCATCCCCGACATCGTAAAACTTAATGCTTGGATTGCTTCTGAAGCATCTCCCATACGCTCACCAACTGTCCCATTCCAGGAGTTTTCATCGTGATTTGTTATAAAGTTCATCAAAATATCAGTCTCTTGATAGTCATTTGACATCTTATGAATATAAGAATCAAAGTCATGGACATTCTTTTCACCCTTAGCGATTGCGTTCATAAGGTGATGTCCTTCCCACGCATAGGCCATTTCAAATAAATTATCCTTCAACAACTGAGGCTCCCAAGCCTCGGCTAACATAAAAATACGCTTCTCTGCTCTCAATTGAGGAATTGCTTTTTTCCAAAACTCTAAAGGAACCATCCCTGCCATATCGCAGCGGAAACCATCAATATTCTCTTCAGTAATCCAGTGTTTCATGTCACGGATCATTTCCTCTTGCATTGCTTCGTTACCGTAGTTTAAATCTGCAACATCGGCCCACCCTACGGGTTCTCCTTGGTCATTTAATGGATCTGTGATTTCTCCGTTTGAATTCTTTGTATAATAATCGGGATGTTCAGAAAGCCAGACATGATCCCATCCAGTATGATTTGGCACCCAATCCAAAATAACATAGATTCCATTATCATGAGCTGTCGACACTAATTTTCTAAAGTCTTCTATGGTTCCAAATTCAGGATTTATCTTTGTAAAATCTGATACTGCATAATAACTGCCCAACATTTTCGCGCGCACTACGTCGTCTTCTATTAGACTAGCGAAGTCACCACCTGTCGCCTTACGTTTTGTCTTAGATATAGGAAAAACAGGCATCAGCCATATTATTTTAACCCCCAATTCTTTTAACTGAGGGATGTCCTTTGTAAATTCCTCAAAAGTACCTTCAGAAGAATACTGACGTATGTTAGCTTCATAAATAACTGCACTCTCAAGTATCTCATCAGAAATTTCAGGAATACTTACTACAGTCGGTTGTTCGATTATCTCCATATTTTTTGTTTTATTTTTACACGCTACCAGAACAACTAAGCTCAAAAACGCAATGGTTACTCCATTCATAATTTCAGGCTTTAACACCAATTTAGTTTGGTGAAATTCGCTTCATCTCAAGTAATACAATATCAAAATCTGAAGTAAATATTACGCTTCCATCCACAACCGAAGTTTCTGTTCCAGAATAAGCATCTCTCAATTGAGCGCCCTCCTTAAATACTTCCAGCACGTCAATCTCTTTAACTCCTTTCGGCAAATCGAGTCCTACAATCACCTTGTCATTATAGGATCCTTTACTATAGTCTCTTTGAAAAACATAAGGCACTTCACTTATCATTTCATGCGCACCAGCTCCAACAGAAGGATGATTTGAACGAAATTTTCCTAGCTTCTGCCAGTGTAATAACAAGTCTTTAGTCTTGCTTTCATTAGCAATACTAGTCCAATTCATCTTGGATCTTAATGTAGCATCACCCTGAGCCCCTTCAACAATAAGGGTCCTAGCAGATTCGTCACCGTAGTAAACCTGCGCTGTCCCCGGACTTAATAATAAAAGCGTTCCTGTCTTATAAGTCTTCACACGCCCCGCATCATAAGGACTTCCATCATCGTGAGATGTTAAATAGTTTAAGGTTCCGAAGCCACTAAGAGAATCCTTCAGAATTTGAGCATTCTTTGAAAAGAGTTCTTCGTACGAAACTTTTGCCGCATCCCATTTGAATTCAAAGTTGATCAAACTACTGAAGCTATCTTCGAAATAATTTACTTTTCTATCACCAAAATCATAGTTCTTCCCTGTTGAAATTCCGTAGTTATAAATCTCTCCAACCATATAGAAATTAGTATCATCCAAAACATCTTGGGGATGGTTCATTTTCCACTGTTCAAACGAATAATCACATTCTTTTCTAAACTCTTGCCAGACATATTCTTCTGTATGTTTTACTGTATCTACTCTGTAGCCATCAATACCATAGTCCGTAATATAATCTGTAAGCCATTTCATGATATAAAATCTTGGCGCTCGGGTATATCCAGTTCGTGTAAAAAACGTGTCCAATTCGGCTACTTCCTCGTCATAACGACCTTCGGCTTTCCATTTTTCAACGAGTTGTGGCGGAAGATCTACGTCTTCATTACTTTCGGTTAAAATATCCGGTAAGTTTTTAACCAAGGTACAAGTAACGGTCGATTCATAATCTTTAAACTCGCAGGCAGGAGATGTCCTCACCCACTCCTTTGGCCAAACTGTGTCTATATCAGTAACTGGTCCAGTATGATTAATTACCGCATCTAAAACGATCCTGATGCCTTTACTGTGCGCAATTTCTACCAACTCTTTTAAATCGGCTGAAGTACCAAAATTAGGGTCTAAACTTGTCCAGTCCTTTGTCCAATAGCCATGAAAACCATAGGTCATCCCAGTCCCTTCATCGGTACCACCATGGATCTGTTCTACAATTGGCGACAACCAGATAGCATTTACGCCCAAATCGGTGAAATAGCCTGCTTCAATTTTTTGAGTCACTCCCTTGATATCGCCTCCTTCAAAACCTCTAAGAACAGCAGTTTCTGAAGTTCGGTCATAGTTTACATCATTAGAAGGATCTCCATTATTAAATCTGTCTGTCAACAGAAAATATAAATTAGCCCCTTCCCATACGAATGGAGCTTCAGGTTTAACAGCATCTTTTTGATCCTTTTCACCCGACAAACATCCAACTAATAGCAATAATGAACAGGCAATAGGAATTAATTTATTTATCATTTTCATGAGATCGTAACTTTTTCAGATTTTGTGATTTTTGCTTTTTTATTATTCACTTCTATCTCCATATCATCTCCTCGGTGAAGACTGAAAGTACTTTCAGTATTACTTACAGAGACTTTAAGTATTTGCCCCCTAAAATTAACCTTAAAGCTATACATCTTCCAAGCAGAAGGAATTCTAGGTGTAAACGACAAGCCTCCATTACGGAC
>JBLHIC010000110.1:0-7076 GCA_047614245.1 Flavobacteriaceae bacterium | reverse complement strand
AAAATCTCTGATCATTCCAATGGTACCGCCGGTATATATAAGGAGTATATTTGATTTTTTATTCATATTCTATTATTCAAGCTGAAAATCATCCGTTTATAACTTTATACACCAAAGATATCTTGAGAGTTTTTAGTGGTGATGGTTGCTAATTCCTCTTCGGAAACACCATATATTTCCGAAAGCTTTTTACTTACCAATGTGAGATACGAACTTTCATTGCGTTTTCCACGGTATGGCACTGGTGCCAGGTAAGGGGAGTCGGTTTCCAAAACAATATGCTTCAAGTTTATTTGATTAAGAAAGGTGTCAATTTTTCCATTTTTGAACGTTGCAACACCTCCAATACCTAATTTCATATTATAAGAAATTGCAAGTTTGGCCTGTTTTATTGTTCCTGTAAAGCAATGAAATATTCCGAAGAGGTCATCTCCTTTTTCCGTTTCAAGTACTTCAAATATTTCATTAAAAGCTTCTCTACAATGAATTATAATTGGCAATTTGTACTTTTTGGCTAATTGAATCTGCCGTTTAAAAGCAATTTTTTGAATCGATAAGGTGGAGGTGTCCCAATACAAATCAATTCCAATTTCACCGACAGCACAAAAATTTCTAAGTTTAAATTGAGCCTCAACGTGACTTAGTTCTTCTTCAAAATTTTTCTTCACGGAAGTTGGATGCAATCCCATCATAAGAAAGACCTCATCTGGATATTTTGATTCTAAATCATACATTGCATCTGTATATCCTGAATCTATTGCAGGAATAAAAAATCGCTCTATGCCAGCGTCTCTTGCGCGTTGCATCATGGCATCACGATCTTCCGTAAATGCGTCACTATATAAATGAGTGTGTGTATCTGTTAACATTCTTGCAAATCTAGTTTCTTTTTTCAGAAAAACTATACTGGTTTTCAAAAGCTGATGTGTTTGTCTAACTTTACAAAAAAAAGTTAGACTTGACTACATTACGAAATTTTCTTGAAGCGGAGGGTTTTTATAGAATTCGATTGAAGAAAATAGCGTCCGGGCATTATAAACTTTCGGCAAAAATTAATGGGATATTAGGCGAATTTATTTTAGATACTGGCGCCTCAACAAGCTGCGTTGGTTTTGTAAATGCAGATCGCTTTATTTTAAAAAGTGAAGACAGTAAAGTCACTGCTGCTGGTGCGGGAGCAATCAATATGGAAACTAAATTGGCTCGAAAAAACACGTTTTCTATAGGTAAATGGAGCATAGATAAAATGGATTTTATACTTTTTGATTTATCTCATGTTAATGAAGCCTTACTCCAGACAAAAGAGAGTGCAATTCACGGAATCATTGGTGCAGATTTTTTGAAACTTAGAAGGGGTGTAATAGATTATGGGAGAAATTGTTTATATATTAAATAGAATATGATCCATCAATAATTCGCCTTTTTTTTTAGTACATTTAATTATTAACTCACTAAATCTCGCAATGTTTAAAAAGATCTTGGTAATAGCTCCCCTGCTATTTCTCTTTATAACCTCCACGACTGCGCAGAGTCTAGAAGATTATATCGGTCTGGCTGAAAGTTCAAGGAATAATGTCGAGAAGCTAATTTCTTTAGATTCAGTACTATCCAAATCGTTTCGAGCAGATTCTGAGGTGTTTATAAACTACAGCTTGGTTTATATTGATTTGGCCATGGAGCTTGATAGTATTGAAAGTGCTGCAAAGAAGGCGATGAACCTCCAAAGTGTTCTCGTTAACACGAAAATGGATCCAAAAAAGGCAGTTAATGTTATAAATGGGGTTCTTTTACAAAAAAGTGGAATTAAGGATAGTTTTTTATTAGGTGGCTTGTATCTAAAAAAAGGCATAGCTAATTCAAAATTAGACCTAAAATCTGCCATTTCAGACTATAATGTGGCTTTACTTAATTTTGCCATAAGGGATTCTATTCATAGAGCAGACACCTATCTTTATAGAGGACATGCGTATTCTTATTTGGGAGATTTTGTTGCTGCAGGTGATGACTATGATAGTGCTTACAGCTATTATGAATCGCTTGAAGACTATGATTATATGCTACGCGCGCAACAGGGTAAAATCACGATGTTTAGTCTTCATGGATTTTACGACTTGGCAAGGAGTGAACGGCATGCTTTAATTGGAAAACTTGTTGAACTTAATCGCACAGAATTTATAGAGACGGAATATTACAACCAATCACTTGATTATCAGAAAACAGGAAATCGCGAATTACAACTTCAGTTTTTATTAAAAGCAAAGGAATTTCAGGATGATAGTCAAAAGAATAGGATGTATATCAATATTCATTCGAAATTGGCAGAGTATTACAGTACGAATAACAACTTGAAAAAGGCAAAAGGACAGTTAGACTTAATAGAACCTTATTTGAGTGAAATCCGGGGAGATCGATTTGCAGAATTAAGTTATAGCGGTGCGAAATCGAGTTATTTAATGGCTATAGGGGATTTAGACGTTAGTTTAGATTTCGCTCAAATCAAACTAGAAAATGCTGTTAGTCTTGGTATTGAAGATCAAATTATGGGTTCGTATTTAATGCTCTCAGAGATTTATAGAAAAAGAGGAGATTTTGAGAAGAGTCTTGAAAATAAAGATCACTATTCGGGAATGCGGGACTCTTTGTATTATAGACGTAATGCGAATTCATTGACATATTATCAATCACGTTTCGACATTCAGGAAAAAGAGAAAGAATTTGCAAAACAAAACCTGGATATTCGTCTTCTAGAGAGAGATAGCGAAACATTTAAGAATCTAATGTTTTTTGTGAGTCTAGCCATTATGTTACTCTTCGGAATTGTTTTGCTCTATAGAAATCGGCAAAACTTGAATAGTAAAAAAAACCTTCAGGAAGTATTTAGTCAGAAACTACTCGTTTCTCAAGAAAGAGAACGGCGACGTATTTCTAAAGACTTGCATGATGGAATTGGACAGCAGCTTCTGTTAATTAAGAACAAGCTTATCCTAATGGGCGATCAAGAAACTAAGGAAATGGTTGATATGACAATTGACGAGATTCGAAATATCTCGCAAGACTTGCACCCTTTTGCACTTCAGGAACTCGGAATTACCAGAGCTATTGAGCATACCCTTCAACGAATTGATGAGAACACAACCTTATTCATTTCTTCTGAAATAGATAACATTGATGATTTATTTTCACCTGAAGAGGAAGTAAATATATATCGAATTGTTCAGGAGAGCTTAAGCAATATAATAAAACATGCAAATGCTGAGGCAAGTAAAGTTTTAGTTAAAAAGTACAAGAAAAATATTTCAATTTCCATTAAAGACAATGGGGTTGGTTTCGACTTCCCTGAAAAATATCAAGACAAGAAATCTCTCGGATTAAAAACATTATTGGAACGAACAAAATTTCTCAAAGGACAAATGAAAGTAGTTTCGAAAAAAGAAAATGGCACCCTCATAGAGTTTAAATTTCCAATACAATGAACAAAGATTCAATTATTACAGCGGATGACCATCCTCTTTTATTAAAGGGGCTTAATGATTTTTTACTTGAAAAAAAATATAATCTTATCGGCAGTGGAAATAACGGTAAAGAGGCCTATAAGTTAATTACCAAAAAGAAACCAGATATAGCTATTCTCGATATACAAATGCCATTTATGTCTGGATTGGAAATTGCAAAAAGCTGTAAGACAAATGGACTAGACACAAAAATTGTCCTGATCACATTACACAAAGAAAGGGAATTGTATCAAAAAGCGCAGGATTTAAATATTTTTGGATATATTTTAAAAGAATTTGCCTTAGAGGAAATTGAAAACTGTATCGATACAGTCTCTCAAGGCAACCATTATTTTAGTCCAAAAATTGTTGAGGTTTTAGCGGACGAATCACCTAGAGATAGATCTCTTCGACAGTTAACCCCTTCAGAAAAGAAAATATTAAAACTAATATCAAAAGATAAGACTAACAGAGAAATAGCATCACTGCTTTTTATTTCGTACCGTACCGTTGAAAAACATAGAAGTAATATTATTACTAAACTTAAACTTAAGCCTAAAACAAACAGTCTTCTCATTTGGGCCAAGGAGAACATCAAAAATTAAAATAAAGAGAAACGGCAGGACTTTAAATTACGTAGTTATACGTATTTCGTAGCATAGAATTTTTAAGGAATTTTACATTATGAAAACAGTTATGTTCGGAGATAAAAATAGATTTACTCGACGGGATTTGAAAAAATTCGTATTTATTTCACTAATTCTATTGGTGGTGTCCATTGTATTGTTAAACATTGTCAATTACTTTATTTAAGTTTTCGTAAGGGAATTGAAAACTCAATTACAATTTGTCGTGTCCGACTAAAATTTAGGATCCCTGGCTCCTCCGATAGCCTACCGCCATCTAGGCGCCGCAGAAGCTTTAGCGGAGGAGGCAAGTAGCTATAGGTTGTAAAGCTCTGGCGCCACGTGGGCGATCAAAGACAAAAGATGTTAGACCTGATTTGTAATTTATTGGGAATAAGCGTTAATCGGATTATATAGGGCTGATTAATTAGAAAATTAAAATAAAGAAACCGCATTAGCTAGTTACTAGCTAATGCGGTTTCTTGTAAATATGAGTTGGTATTTAAACTAAAGATACTCGTTTGAAGCCAACCACAGATGAATCACCTTTACTTGTTACATATTCAGCAACAGTCTTTGATTCGTCCATTATAAAGTTTTGGTCTAATAAAGCTTTCTCGTGGTCCATCGACGTGTTATCTGCAATAAACCGTGCTAGTTTCCCAGGCAAAATTCTATCCCATATTTGCTCAGGCTTACCTTCCGCTTTTAGTTCAGCTTTCGCATCATCTTCAGCTTTAGCAAGTACCTCTGGAGTCAATTGTGATCTAGAAATAAATTGAGGTACGTTCTTAAGCGTTTTACCTAATCTACCTAATTCGATATTATCTTTTTCGATTACTGCGATTCTAGCTTCAGTTTCAGAAGCAACAAATTCTGGAGAGAAATCTTTATAAGATAAAGTAGTTGCTCCCATAGATGCTACTTGCATAGAAACACTTTTAGCAACTTCGGCAGCGTTATCTGAAGTCTCTGAAAGCCCAGTTAAAGCACCAATTTTGTTACCGTGGATATATGACCCAACAAATGCAGCTTCTAAAATTTCGAAGCCACCGATTTCTATTTTTTCACCAATAACACCTGTTTGCTCGATAAGTTTATCTGCTACGGTCATACCGTCAAAATCGGCTGCCATAAACTCATCTTTAGAAGAAGTGTTTAATGCAATTTCTGCGACTTTGTGAGCCATAGCTACATAAGAATCATTTTTTGAAACGAAATCAGTTTCGCAGTTTAAAGAGACAATTACACCCTTAGTTCCTTCAGCATTTACTTTTGCGATAACCGCACCTTCACTCGAATCTCTATCAGCTCTCTTTTCAGCAATTTTTTGTCCCTTTTTTCTTAGAATAGAAATTGCTTTATCAAAATCCCCTTCAGCTTCGACTAAAGCATTTTTACAGTCCATCATTCCGGCACCGGTTGCTTGTCTTAATTTGTTTACTTCTGCGGCAGTTATTTTTACCATCGTTATAAAATTTAAATAGAATTAAAAAAAGTCGTTTAATTTATTTTCTTCTGAAGAGAAAAGAACCAAACGACTTTCATTTTTTTATTGAGTTTTTTATTCTTCTTCTTTACTGGCTTTCGTTGCAACCACTTTTTTACGAGTTGCTTTCTTAGCAGGAGCTTTTACAGCAGCCTCTTCTTTAGCGTCCTTAGGTGCAGCTTCAGCCTTTGGCGCAGCAGCAGCCTTATCGGCAGCGGCTTTTGCAGCAGCAGCAGCAGCTTTGTCAGCAACATCGGCAGCTTTTGCAGCGGCAGCGGCATCACTTTCGTCTTTACTAGACTTTCTTTCAGCAAGACCTTGAATTACGGCATTAGTAACCGAAGTCATAATCTTGTCAATAGATTTTGATGCATCATCATTTGAAGGGATTACGTAATCAATAACACGAGGGTCACTGTTCGTATCTACCATTGCAAAAATTGGAATCTTTAATTTTTGTGCTTCTGCTACAGCGATGTGCTCACGGGTAGTATCAACAATAAATAATGCAGCTGGAAGACGACTCATCTCGCTAATTGATCCTAAGTTCTTTTCTAGCTTAGCACGCAAACGATCAACTTGAAGGCGTTCCTTTTTAGATAGTGTTAAGAAGGTACCATCTTGCTTCATACGATCAATAGTTGCCATTTTTTTAACGGCTTTTCTAATGGTTACGAAGTTGGTAAGCATACCACCTGGCCATCTTTCAGTGATGTAAGGCATGTTGGCATTCTTTGCTTTTTCAGCAACAATGTCTTTTGCTTGTTTCTTGGTAGCTACGAAGAGAATTTTTCTTCCGCTGGCTGCAATTTTAATAAGAGCTTCGTTAGCTTCTTCAATTTTTGCAGCAGTTTTGTAAAGATTGATAATGTGAATTCCATTACGCTCCATATAAATATACGGGGCCATATTAGGATTCCATTTTCTTGTTAGGTGTCCAAAGTGCACACCTGCTTCTAATAAGTCTTTGACTTCTGTGTCGTTTGCCATTTTGTTTTAGTTTACGTTCTGTAATGTTTAGATGTCAATCTCCGCGCGAAACGTTTGATTTAGATGCTAAACTAATTGTCCTACCCGGCAGAGCGGGACTAACAGCTTATTAATAATAAATTTATGAACTTAAGTTTCAATACTATTCGAAATTGAAAATGATGCGGTGCCGCAAGAAATGCGGCACGACATACATTTGTAATTTTAACGTTTAGAGAATTGGAATTTCTTACGGGCTTTCTTCTGGCCGAATTTCTTACGTTCCACCATTCTCGGGTCTCTAGTTAGTAACCCTTCTGGTTTAAGAACCAATCTGTGCTCTTCATTAATTTCACACATAGCTCTAGATAATGCTAGACGAATTGCTTCAGCCTGTCCTGTAATTCCACCACCAAAGACATTTACATTAATGTCAAAGCTAGTTTCATTGTCAGTTAATACTAGCGGTTGTTTTACTTTATAACGCAACGTTGCTGTTGT
>JBLHIC010000109.1:0-7230 GCA_047614245.1 Flavobacteriaceae bacterium | reverse complement strand
CCGCATTTACACAAAGGATTAATTGCGGAGACCATCGAAGTCAAGAAAAGTATCTGACAGTCAAATCCGATTTTTCAGGATATTGATTTCAACCAATAACGGCCTTTTATAGGAAAAAGGAACGCTTTTTTCTAGGTTATGATTGTGCCATAAATATCTGTTCAAGAAAACGAACAGCACATAAGTTGGAAACCCTTAAAGTGAATAAGTTAAGCTAAAAAAGAAGAGTAGGAGCAGCCCAATATCTCAATCCAATGATTAGAGGTTGGATACGTGATTATAGAAAATGTAAGATGTACGCACTCACAATTTTTTTCCACTTATTAAGCAGTCGATTGGTTTGGTGGTTAAGCAGACGTTATAAGCGATACAAGACCCGTATTAGAAAAGCATACAAATGGTTGTCATTCGTTAGGGAGCAATCCCCAACATTGTTTTACCATTGGAACTTTTCACAAATAAATGTAGTAGCTTAGGCTTTTACAACAAGAGCCCCCGAAAAACGGGGCAGGCTGTGTGAAGGGATACTTTCAATCACGCTTCTCCCGCAAAGCGGGACAAGTTGTGAGAGGTTTAGGGTGAAACTCCCTTTAAATTATTGATGCCGGGTCGTTGTATGCCATTTGAGAACACAACAGAAAAGTAATAAATGACAGCATTTGAACCATTATATTCAAAAATAAAGAGTCACCTAGATTTGTCTGATGAAGAGACTGCTTTTTTTGTGAGTCATTTCGCAAAGAAAAAAGTAAAAAAGCGCCAATTTGTAGTTCAACCAGACTACACAGCAAAGCATAGAAATTATGTTGTTAATGGAGCATTTAGGTCTTACGTTATTGGTAATGACGGACAAGAACACACCATTAACTTAGCCATAGACGATTGGTGGATTACTGATTCCAATAGTTTCATTTACCAAAAACCAGCCACTATGTTTGTGGTTGCGCTTGAAGATAGTGTCCTTTTGCAATTGGATTTTGAAAATGAGCAAAAATTAAAATCGCATAGCCATAAGTTTGAAACTTTTTTCAGAACCGCTGCAGAAAGGGGCCTTACTTTTTTACAACGCAGAATAACCTCTAGTCTAACTCTTACAGCTGAACAACGCTATGAAGAGTTCGTAAACGGATACCCACAATTTTTACAACGTATACCTCAATACGTAATCGCTTCCTATCTTGGTATGACTACCGAGTATCTCTCCAAAATCAGAAATAAAAAATTAAAATCTTGAACTAGTTCAAGCTAATTTCTTAAACCACTTCATTTTTAAAATTGACTCCCTAGCTCATCTTTGCATTATAAATTAAAGCAAAGAAAAATGAAAATAGCAATAATTGGTACTGGCAATGTCGGTAACGCTTTAGGAGCCAATTGGAAAAAATCGAACCACGAAATAATATATGGTTCAAGAAACCCCCAAGACAAAAAACATATTAAACTTGAAAAATTTGCACAAGTATTAACGCTATCTCAGGCTGCTATTATGGGAGATGTAATTGTTTTGGCTACTCCTTGGCAAAGCACGCAGGAAGCAATCAATGAAATGGGTAGCAATCTCGACTCAAAAATAGTGATAGATGCCACGAATCCTTTAAAACCAGATTTAAGTGGATTACTCCTTTATGGAGATAACAGTGGTGGTGAGCAAATTGCAAAATGGGCAAGTAAAGCAAAAGTTGTAAAAGCATTAAACTCGGCTTTTGCAAAAGTTATGGAGCATCCTGAAATTAATGGGGTCAAATCCATGATGCTCATCGCAGGAGATGATGCCTCTGCATTAAATACAGTTGCTGAATTGGTGGATGATTTAGGCTTTCAATCACAAAAAATGAATGGTCTAAGCAATAGCCGTTTACTTGAAATGGTTGGACTAACCTTAATTACACTTGGGTATAAAGAAGGCTTAGGAAATGAAATTGGACTGTCAATTTTAAAAAACTAAAAAAATGAATAAAAAAGTAATATTAATCACAGGAACGAGTAGAGGAATCGGTAAAACTACCGCTGAATATTTAAAAGCCAAAGGATATATTGTTTATGGCTCATCAAGAGGAGCAGCCAATAGGAGCATTAATCAATTGCAACTTGAAGTTACAGATTTTGAATCGTGCAAAAGTGCGGTAGCAGAAGTTGTAAAGAGAGAAGGTCGATTGGATGTTCTTATCAATAGTGCCGCCTATGAATTAGTGGGTGCTCATGAAGAATATACAGTAGAAGAAATTCGTGACCAAGTTGAAGTAAATTTCTTTGGTGCATTGCACATGATGAAAGCTACAACCACACAAATGTTAAAGCAAAAAGCTGGTAATATTATCAATATATCTTCCATTGGTTCTGATTTTGGTTGGACTTTCAATGGGGCATATAGTGCTGGGAAATTTGCATTGCATGGCTATTCGGAAGCGATTAGAAGAGAATTTTTGCCTTTGGGAATCAATGTTTCCTTGATCTCTCCTGCGGGCGTGGCAAGTGGAACTACCAATGTATCTGTTCGACACTCGAAAAATAGACACCCACTTTTTGAAGAAGCAAGCAACGCAGCATTTGACTATTCTCATAGCGGAGGTGATTTAAAGATGGCAAGTAGCATGGAAACTGTTGCTCAAACCATAGAAAAAGTCATTGAATCTAAACATCCAAAATTTATGTATCGGGTAGGTTTTGTGCCGAAATTGATGCAGTTCATGAACACTATTCTTTCTCAAAAAGGATTTGAAAAGTTTTATATGAAAGCACTTAAAGTACCTACAAAAGCACCAAGTAATTATTAATCCCAAATGAATAACAATCAAGCAAAAAAATATGTGGTTTTTGGAGTAACTGGCAACACTGGAAGACAAATGCTTCCTCTGTTATTAGAGGCTGGACATTCAGTGAGAGCATTTGTAAGAACACCCAGTAAATTATCTATCCAGCATGCTAATTTAGAAATAGTACAAGGAGATATTTCCGATAAACAAGCTGTTCGAAATTCCATAAAGGGAATGGATGCTGTGATAAGTTTAGTGGGTGGGCCATTAGGAGAAAAGACTTACAAAGGTGGATTACTACTCCCCTATATTAAAGCTGTCCATGGAGCCATGAGAGCAAATGGAATAAATAAACTCTTGTTACAAACAGGTGGTGCTTCTAAAATTAAAGGAGAAAAATTTAATTTCCTAAGAGACATAGTCGTTAAAAAAATTGATGGCCCTTTAAGAGGCGATCACGGAGTACATATAGATAATGATGCAGCTATAAACTACTTAGAAAGTAATGCAAACGATATCGATTGGATTATTACAAGACCTCCTCTTTTAGTTGATGAATCCTCCATGGGCAAGGTGATTGGTTTAGATAAACTTCCTTGGCCACCAAAAATTACATTTAAGGATATGGCAGCCTATAATGTTCATCTGTTAGATGACAAAAAAGCCATTAAAACGGCCAAATACGTGGGTTATCCGCAAACTGCTTTCCACTTGCCGAGCTATGCAGGTTATATTTTTTTAACACTTGCTCTGGTCTTAGTGGGCATTTTCTATTATTTATTTTCAAATTAAACTTAATCAAAATGGACAAGAACAAATTAATTTTCAGAATCACAACTAGTATTTTAGCCTTAATGTATCTAGGTGGAGGATCTCGGTATTTTCTTGAATTTCAAGAAATGTCAGACATCTTTAACACCTTACAATTTCCAAGATGGTTACATCCCTTTTTAGGCGCAACCAAATTTATGGCAGTAATTTCCCTTTTGACCATCATTTTTAATGTGTCCGCAAATCCAAAATGGTTAAAAGAATGGACGTATGCAGGTATCTTTTTTAATGGAACATTAGCCTTAATTGCACACTTAATGATAGGAGACCCATTTGAATTATACGTTCCAGCAATTATGGTGATTGTATTCGTTATCATTTCGAGAATATCTTGGGGTAAACTAAATAACGCTACCAATCTTTAAAAAGTGAACGTTCAAAATCTAAAAGCAGCAGTAATTGGTTGTTCTATAGGCGGATTGAGTGCAGCGAATGTGCTCAATCGCCTTGGTTTTGATGTGACAGTTTTTGAAGCCTTTCCAGAAGGGTTTCAGAATCGTGGTGGAGCTTTGGGTTCTGTTGATATTGAATTACTTCAGACCATTTTGCCCACAGGAACTATTGAAAAACGTATCCGTAATCATGGACATTTTTATGGAGATTTATGGCAATATCTATACGAGGGTTTGCCTAAATCTTCGGTCAAATTTGGAGTTGACATTCAAGAAATACACAATCCTGAAAGTCTAAAGCCAAGCATAGAAATCGAAGGAAAACGTTTAGAATTTGATTTGATAATTGGTGCAGACGGAGGAAAATCGACCATCAGAAAATATGTTACGGATGAAGTACCAAAATATGCAGGGTATACTTTATGGAGAACGCTACTTTCCACTGACAATATTGGCTACCCACCAAGTGGAAGTAAAACGATCAATGGTATACGCTACGAAACGCTTGGTTTTCCTTTTACTGGGGCCAATCAAGAATCCTTATGGAATTGTGGTGTTTATATGGCAATGCCCGAATCGGAAGTAGAACAGCCAACAATAAATAGGCAAGTAAGCACCCAAAATATTAAACAAATACCCCATTGGTTTTTGCCTTTTATTGAACATTTATTTGACAATTCTACGTTAAAATTTTGGAAAACCGCCATTCAATGCGGCAAAGTATCACCGCACCCCGTTTGGGAATTTGTAACCAAAAAAGTAGTTCAAAATCGGATGTTACTCTTAGGCGATGCTGCACACATGGCGAGTCCTAGAACAGGTGCTGGTGCCTATACTACGATGGTTGATGCGCTTGTTTTAGAAACTGCTTTCAAACAAGGGAAAAACATAGACGAATCACTAAAGCTCTACAATAAAAATACCGTTGACAGAGGAAGAGAATTGTACCATCATAGTCGAAAATCGGCATCTTATTTTGCTCCTGAAAACAGAAAAATAGTATCGCCAAAAGTATTATTGGATAGACTTCAGAGCCAACAAAAATTACAGATGTAATAGAGTTGAAGAAAGTGGAGAAAGATTTTTGAGCGGAAAATTTCGATCTTTATCAAATGTGAATGACCAATAAAAACTTTAAGGCCAACCATTAAGCAGGGATGAGTTGCACCTCGTTTTCCCCGCTCGGCTTAGCGTCTCGCTAAGTCTGTACATATACGACATCTTGCCGCAATAATAAAAGAGGATATTGGTAATAGAAATTAATGTCACTGAAAATGGTGGATATTAACTTTGAAGATCACGCATGAAATGATAAGGAATGAGGGCACTACTAGATGCCCTTTTTTTTCAGGCTAACTTTTACCCGTTATATCATTCACAATTTTTAACGTACGCTTTAACACGTGTACATCTTTTTCTAATTTTTGGTGGTTAAGCGCTATTTTCTTGAACGAATACTCCAGCATATTTTTATGCCCGTCTATTCCAATGTACAATTTTCCTTTTGTTTGTTTGGCAAATAATATTTCGGTGTTGTTTAGTATTTCTGGCGGTATGTTTTGAAGCACCAATTGTTTTTTTGCGCTTCGTTTTATGTGTTTTGCAAACATCTCATCATAATACGTAAAGTCTGTCGTGTATGGAGATTGCTCAACTTTAACTAGGAAGCCATCAAAAATTCTGGTAAAAAAAGTAGTAATGTGGTATTCGCTGAATTGAATTTTTCTCTTATTAAAATATCCGATTAAAAAGTCGTCTCCATATGCGCCTTTTAGCCCTTTATTTATAAGGCCAAGTTTAAAAACAATGTATTCGTTTATCGATCCTATTGGGTAATACTTTAGCTGGGTGTTATACGGTTTTAACTCCTGCTTTATCAGTTTGTTTTTAAGATTATAATTAAGGGTATTCAATTTTCTGTTCGACAAAAAATAATGAAGGGGTGTAAATATGAGTGGGACAAAAAAAGTAAAAGTAAAAAACACTCGATACATGATAGTTACCCACTCTTTATCTTCGGACGTAGGAAGATAAGGTGAAATGTAAAGCATGGCATAAACCAATCCTCCAAAAGCAACTAGTAAAAAACCTTGTTTGTTTTTTACGGCAATGTGTTCGACTCCTTCGATTTCATTTTGAATTTGATTGATGTATTTAGTGGTCTTCACAATGACTAGATAATTATTTTTAATACTTCGTTTTGTTTGAAGTGCTGCACAAAAATAGAATTTAAAATTTTACGGTCATTTAACCCGAATTATGTGAGCCAACTTATGCTTTAAAGCTTTGCAACGAATTGGAAAAGCTCGAAAATGAATACCTGTGGGACACTTCGTTGTGACACGAAATACTTCATCATTCAGTGGAACTAATCCTTTAGTATGGTATTGTTAAAGAAAGGTTGACTTCTTGCCGGAAACTATCAAGAACTGACTTGACGTCAAAGTTCTTGATAGTTATTGTAAGCTATTAAATGACGATCAAATAATAACTATCTTTGTTTCAGTGAAAACTACCATAGAAATACGAAGTCAACTTGCTCTTTTGAAGATAAAACTTCAAGACAAATACCCCATTGCTTCATTAGCTCTATTTGGTTCGTACTCTCGAAATGAGCAAAATAGTAATAGTGACATTGATTTATTAGTTGAATTCAACGGGAAGATTGGTTCAAACTTTATTGTACTTGCTGATGAAATTGAAAAGGAACTAGGGAGTAATGTAGATTTAGTATCAAAAAATGGTATTAAGGAAAAGTATTTCAATAGAATCAAACCGGATTTAATTTATGTCTAAAAGAGATAATGACTTACTTCTTGAAGATATGCTTGAAGCAGCTATAAAGATCGATAAGTATTGCTCTGGTCTTGATTACAATGGCTTCATAAATGATGACAAAACTATTGATGCTGTCATTCGTAATTTTGAAGTAATTGGAGAAGCTGCTAATAGAATTGACCTTGACTTCAAATTGATTAACCCTGAAATTGAATGGGCAAAATTAAAAGGTTTTCGTAATAGATTAATTCACGAATACTTTGGTGTCGATTACGAAATCGTGTGGCAAGTAATTCAAGAAGACATTGAGCCTTTAATTGATTTTCTTTCAGATTATTAAAGTGAAAACAGCTTACGTTACCCCCGCTGCTAAATGAAATCCTCTCAAATTGAGCGTATCTAATCCTGTCATTTGGTTTTGTAAAAAGAAGTTCATTAATTATTATGCTAACATCTTAATGAACAGATCCCCGCTC